>DAOUID010000382.1:0-7791 GCA_034428315.1 Dehalococcoidia bacterium | reverse complement strand
CGGCACAGCTCGGCGTCCTTGGGTGGCAGCAGCGACATATCGACATCGCCGCCGATATCCGTGGTGAGCAGTTCCCGGGCCGTGCGGAAGCCGGGACGCTGGGGCCACGCTCCCGGCAGGGCGTGAAGCCGCCGGAGCTCATCGCCGACCCGCTCCGCGTCGCCCCGGCCCTGGGGCTCCCTGCCCTCGATGAAGGAGAAGACAACCAACCCACCGACTCGGCGCTCACCCGACAGCGTGGGGATCGGGAGGGGAACAGTGAAGCCGTGGTCGTGCAGCGTTGCGAGCAGGTCGAACTCCCAGTCGAGGGCGCCGGCCTCGCGGGCGTTCTGGCGCGCGATGCGGCGTTCGCCCCGGAGCCGGACGGTCCAGACGCGGTTGCGCAGGCCGCTCACCTCGGCTTCCACCTCAGCCTCGCCCCACGGTTCGAGCTTGCGCTGCAGATCAGCAGTGGCCGTCATGGACGCGTCTCCGTCGTTGGCAAGGTACGGCGTGGAGGCTCGCGAGCCACCTACGGCTACCGCCGGTACAATCGCCGCCGTGGACTACGAGCACATCCTGTACGACGTGGCGGGTGGCATCGCGACCATCACGCTCAACCGGCCCGAGCGGCTGAACGCCTTCGACAACTTGATGCTGAGCGAGTGGCGCGATGCGATCGAGCGCTCGGACACCGATCGCGACGTGCGTGTCATCATCCTGACGGGCGCGGGGCGTGGCTTCTGCAGCGGCATGGATGTCGCCCACGAGACCGCCGGCGAGGGCGTGCTGCGCTCGGAGGAGAGCGTCGCGGAGCGCCGCCACAGCCTGCGCAACAGCGTCCACCACATCCCGCGGGCGCTCGTGCAGCTCGAGAAGCCGTACATCGCGGCGGTCAACGGAGCGGCCGTGGGGGCGGGTATGGACATGGCCTCGATGGCCGACATCCGCTTCGCCAGCGAGCGGGCGCGGTTCGGCATGGGCTACGTGCGCATGGGGCTCATTCCCGGCGACGGCGGCGCCTTCACGCTCCCTCGCATCGTGGGGACGGCCAAGGCGCTCGAGCTGATCTGGAGCGGTGAGCTGATCGACGCCCAGGAAGCGCTGCGCATCGGCTACGTGAGCGAGGTCTGCCCGCCCGAGGAGTTGCTGGACCGCACGCGCGAGTTCGCCCTCAAGATCGCGCGCGGACCGGCGACGGCCATCCAGCTTGCGAAGAAGCTTGTGTACCGCTCCGCCAACCTGACCTTCGACGAACACCTCGACTTCGCCCAGATGGCGATGACCCTCGCGCAGTCCACGGAGGACGCGAAGGAGGGCCCCCTCGCCTTCACCGAGAAACGCGAGCCCAACTTCAAGGGCTACTAGGGCTACCGCGCCCACGAGAGAACAGGAGCACCTCATGCCCCCAGCGACCGGCGAACCCGCCCCGGCGTTCACGCTGATGAACAAGGACCGGGAGGAGGTTACGCTCGACTCCTTCCCCGGCAAGCACATCGTCCTGGCGTTCTATCCGCTCGCCTTCACCGGGGGGTGAACGTCGGAGATGATCGCCTTCCGGACGCACACGGATGCGTTCGCGGAGGCCAACGCCCAGGTTCTGGGCGTAAGCGTTGATTCCTTCGCCGCCGTCGGCGAGTTTCAGGAGAAGCTCGGGCTGGAGTTCCCCCTCGTTTCCGACTTCCCGAAGAACCAGGCGGGGCGCGACTACGGCATCTTCAACGAGGACTTCGGTTTCCATAACCGCGCGACCTTCGTGATCGACCGCGAGGGTATCGTGCGCGATGCCTACCTCGAGCCGCGCGACTTCGAGTCGCACGCCCCGCACGCGCTCGAGGTCCTGCAAGAGCTGAACGGGAGCTAGGCGACCGTGCTCTTTCGTGACTCGCCCGAGCAAGCCGCCTTCCGCGCCGAGATCCGCGAGTTCCTGGACCGGGAGCTACCCGCGGAGATGTGGAACATGCGCAGCGATCGCGAGGAGATGGACGACGAGGAGGCGGCCTTCGCGAAGCAGTTCCGGGGGCAACTGGCCGACCGGGGCTGGCTCACGCTGGGCTGGCCGAAGGAGTACGGCGGCGGCGGCGCGGACTTCGTCATGCAGACCGTCTACATGGAGGAGATGAGCTCCCGCGGCGCGCCCGGGGCCTACGACCAGGGCGTCTGGCTGGCGGGGCCGGCGCTCATGCACGAGGGCACGCAGGAGCAGCAGGATCGCTGGCTGCCCGGCCTTCGCGACGGCACGTCGCGCTTCTGCCAGCTCTTCTCCGAGCCGGGCGCGGGCTCGGACCTCGCCTCGCTGCAGACGAGCGCCATCCGCGACGGCGACGAGTACGTCCTGAATGGCCAGAAGATCTGGACGAGCTGGGCGACCGGGGCGAAGTGGGGGATCCTGCTCGCGCGCACCGACCCGGACGCCCCCAAGCATCGCGGCATCAGCTACTTCATCCTCGACATCGAGTCGCCGGGGGTGAGCGTGCGGCCGCTCGTGAACATGATGGACGCGGCGCACTTCAACGAGGTGTTCTTCGACGACGTGCGCATCCCGATCGATAACCGCATCGGGGAGGAGAACCGTGGCTGGTACGTGGCCGCGGCGACGCTCGACCAGGAGCGCAGCTCGATCAACCGCATCGTCATGACGCGCTCGACGCTGGAAGCGCTGATCGAGTACGTGCGGGAGCGGGACGGTGGGCAGGCGCCGCATCACATCCGCCACGAGCTGGCCTCGCGCACGATCGACTTCGAGCTGGGCCGCTGGCTCTGCTACCGCGTGGCGCAGATGCAGAGCGAAGGCGAGAACCCGAACTACGAGGCGTCGATCTCCAAGGTGTTCGGCACGGAGCTGCAGCGGCAGATGGGCCAGACCGGCATGCGCGTCCTCGGGATGGAGGGGCAGCTCGAGCCGGGCAGCCCGTACGTACCGTTGCAGGGTCGGGTGGAGCGCTGGGCGCTGGCCGGTCCCAGCTACACGGTGGCCGGCGGCACGAGCGAGGTAAACCGCAACATCATCGCGACGCGAGGCCTCGGGCTGCCGCGCTCGTAGAGGCTTGCGCTAGAGCCGGTCCGGGTTGGTCCAGTAGGGCTCGTCGTGGATGGCGAGGAGCTGGTTCTCGGGGATGTGGGCGTGGCCCGGGACGGGCCAGGAGGGGTCGGGGCGCCACTCGCGGATGTCGTCGGTGAAGGGCCAGGCGCCGCGTTCGATGTCGGCGATGACGGCCTCGCCTTCCCTGCGGATGCGGTGCGCTACGGCCTCGGACATGAGGCCCCGCGCGACCACGCGCTCGACTTCGTCCTCGTCCTTCCACTGCCAGTTGCGCTCGGCGTCAACGACGATGTCCAGCCAGAGGTCGCGCTGGTCGAAGCCAAGGGGTGTGCGGCGCAGCGGCTCCTCGAGGTTGACGTACCAGCCGAGGAACTCCCAGTTGGGCGTCCACCAGACCCACGTGGAGTGCCACTGCTCCGGCACCTTGAGCGTGAGCATGTTCCAGCGTTCCCAGACCGCGTCGACCAGCTCCCACTCGCCGTCGAGCCAGGGGCGCGGCTGTTCCGGCTCGATCGGCCGCGAGAGCTTCGTCGGTGTGCCCGGGGGCAGCCAGAGAGATACGAATTCGGGCGTGTCCTCGACGACGACCGAAGGTCGCACGTCGGCAACGGCAGGGGAGCACTCCCCGTTCTCGGTCACGAAGAGGGTGCGATACATGACCACATCGCCCCGCCGAAACGGCTCCGATTGCCGGGGAGTGGTCATGGAGACAGGGTAGCAGCAGGGCCGAGCCCTCCTGCTAGAATCCGCGCCCCATGACCCAGACGATGATGACGGAATCGGGCGAGCGGCACTTCCGCTACCTGATGCCCGTCGCCGTGATCTTCACGGGCGCCCTGATCGTCTCGAACATCATCGCGATCAAAATCGTCAACATTTCTGGGCTCGTGGGCGGCGCGTTCGACTACTTCCAGCCCGCCGCCATCATCATCTTCCCGGTCTCCTACATTGTTGGGGACATCCTCACGGAGGTGTACGGGTACTCGGTAGCGCGGCGCGTCATCTGGTCCGGGTTCTTCGCGAACGCGCTTGCCGTGCTCGCGATCTTCGTCGCCCAGGAGATACCGTCGGCGCCGTTCTGGGCCGACCAGGAGGCGTACGAGACGATCCTGGGGCAGACGTGGCGGATCGTGGGCGGCAGCTTCCTCGCGTTCCTCGTGGGGGAATTCGCGAATTCGTACGTGCTGGCGCGCCTGAAGCGGGTGACGCAGGGGCGGTTCCTGTGGACGCGCACGATCGGCTCCACGATCGTGGGGCAGGGGATCGACTCGGCGGTCTTCCTGACGATCGCGTTCTTCGGAACGACGACCATCCCGAACGGCGAAGCCCTGTGGGCCTTCGTGTGGCGGGCGTGGCTCATGAAGACGCTATACGAGGTGATCGCGACGCCCCTCACCTACCTGGTCGTGAACACGATGAAACGGCTGGAGGGCGTGGACGTGTACGACACGGACACGGACTTCAACCCGATCCCGATTCTCTCGGCGCTTCGCCCGAGCCGGTAGTTGAGGAGCGCTTGCGCGCTCGCGCCGGGAGTCGCACGCTGGCGCGGATGGGCACGAACGAATTCGCCACCGACGGCACGATCGACTCCTTCGAGAACCAGCACCCCGGGCGCGACTACGAGATTCGCTTCGACGCGCCCGAGTTCACGAGCGTGTGCCCGATGACGGGGCAGCCGGACTTCGCGACGATCACCCTGATCTATGTGCCCGAAGCGCGCTGCATCGAGCTCCGCAGCTTCAAGTTCTACCTGCAGACGTTTCGCCAGCGGGGCATCTTCTACGAGGACGTGGTGAACGTGATCCTGGAGGACGTTGTGGAGGCGATCGCGCCGCGCCAGGCGACCGTTATCGGGGACTTCCACGCCCGCGGGGGCATTACGGCGCGGGTGACCGCCACGCACGCCCAGGCGTAGCATCTGGCGCGCTCATGGCGGTGAAAGGGAACCCCGGCGGCTTTCCCCAGCGCAAGTTGAAGGACACGCCAACGGTCACGCCCGGGCAGATGCGTGAGATCCAGCGCGCTGCCCAGGAAGTGTTCCACTTCGACATCCTGCAGGCGGTTGAGAACGGGGGTCTGGCGACGGCGCAGCTGGTGCTGGCCATGCTGGGGGGCGACGCGAAGGGGCAGCGGGTGGTGGTGCTGGCGGGGGGTGGTCACGTGGGGGCAGCGGGGCTGGCGGCCGTGCGGCACCTCGACAACTGGGGCGTGCAGGCGGAGCCATTGCTGGGCGAGGTGGAAACCCAGATGAGCTTCGTGACGCGGCGGCACCTGCACATCCTGGCGGAGTCGGGCATTGCGGAGCCGCACGACAGCGACACCAGCGAGCACACCGCCGAGGACCACCTGCAACGCGCCGACCTCGTGGTCGATGCGCTGGTGGGGTACGGGCTCGAGGGCGCCCCAACGGGGCTGGCCGCGGCCGTGACCGAGATCGCGGCGGCAGCGCGGCGCCCAATCCTTGCGCTGGATATCCCGACCGGGGTGAACGCGGAGACGGGGGCGGTCAGCAGTCCGTCCGTGACGGCGGCCACCACGCTCGTGTTCGACCTGCCGAAGACCGGCCAGGTGCTGGCGGTCTGCGAGAAGAACGTGGGTGAGCTGTACGCGGCGGACCTCGGAGTGCCGCGGGCAGCCTACGAGCGGCTCGGGATCAGCACGCGGGGCGTCTTCGCCGAGGGACAGATCGTGCGGCTGCGGCGGTAGCGGCTCGACCTAGAAGCGGTGGGAATCCCAGAGCACGTCCCCATGGCCGCTGAGCTGGTTCTGGAGGCGTGAGGCGACGAAGAGCAGGTCGCTGAGGCGGTTGAGGTAGGGGGAGACGAACTCTCCCACCTGGTCCTCGCGGCTGAGGGCGAACGTGAGGCGCTCCGCGCGCCGGCAGATGGTGCGGGCGAGGTGGAGGTGGGCGGCAGTGGGGTCGCCGCCTGGCAGGACGAAGCTCGTGAGGGGCTCCAGGTCGTCGTTCCAGTCGTCGATCCAGGTCTCGAGCTGCTCGACGTGGCGGCTCTCGACGCGGGGTCCGGAGGGCTCCTCGTCGGGCCCGCGGGGGGTGGCGAGTTCGGCGCCGAGATTGAAGAGAACCTGCTGGATGATCGCGAAGGGCTCCGCAAGCGGCTCCTCCAGCCCCGCCGCGACGGCGATGCCGATGGCGCTGTTCAGCTCGTCGACGGTGCCGTAGGCGTCGATGCGGAGGCTCTCCTTGGGCACACGCTGGCCGCCGGCAAGGGCGGTGGTGCCGTCGTCGCCGGCGCGGGTATAGACGCGGTTGATGCGAACCATGGTCCAAGCATGCCGGAGGGCGGGGCCGCGGGCCAGCCACCCCCTCGCCGCTCCGGGCCGTACGAGCGGGAGCGCACGTCCGGTTCGGGTTGACCTAGCGGACGACCCTCTCCACCATCGCCTGATGGCTCTCTACGAATACCACTGCCCTGAATGCGGCGAGCGCTTCGAGAAGCGTATGCCCATGGGCGATGCTCTCCAGCTCTTCCCCTGCCCGGCGTGCGGCGCGCAGGCGCAGAAGGTCATCGGGAACTTTGCAGTCGTTGGGCGCGCAGAGGCGGGGGTGGGCGATGGTCCCGCACCCTGGGAGGACGGCGGTGACGGCGACGGGGAAGGCGAGGGCGACCTCGACGCGGGGGGCGCGGACGACCTCATGCATCACGGGCACAGCCACGGGCCGGGCGGGCACTCGCACGGGCACCCGCATCCGCACTAAGGTGCCCGGGCCAGCGTACTTGTGCACCGTAGGGCAATGATATATGGTTGCCCATATGAAGAAGACGACGCTCAACATTGATGAGGCCATCATGGCGCGCCTGAAGGAAGAAGCCATCAGGCGGAAGACCACGATGGGTGCGCTCGTGGAGGCCGGAATCCGGAAGATCCTGGCCGAGGGCGAGGCGCCTGCGCCGGTGGCCGGTGATCTGCCGCCCCTGCCGCTATACGACATGGGCGAACCGCTCGTGGACGTGGCCGACCGTGATGCCCTCTACGAAGTACTGGACCGGGAGCGGGATGAGCGTCTCTACGGGGCGGGGCAGGCCAGCACCGGGGGAGATGCCGTCAGTCCTGCGAGATTGAGGACTGCAGCGGAGGATGTGGCGCCATACGATGCAGGTGGGGAGACAGGCGATCGCACGGACGGTAGCTAGTGCTGGGGGTGGATACCAATGTGCTGCTGTACGCCGTTAACGCCCGCTCACCGTATCGGGAAGTCTGCCGTCAGAAGCTTGAAGGATGGCGATTCGACGCAACCCCGACGTTCCTGACCTGGAGCGTGGTCTACGAGTTTCTGCGGGCGACTACACATCCCGGTACGTTCCCCTCGCCGCTGCGGGCGAGCGAAGCCTGGGGTTTTCTTCGTGGCCTCCTGGAGTCGCCCGGGTTTGAAGTTCTGGCCGCGACCAGCCGGCACTCCGCCGTTCTCACCCAGACACTCGCCGAAGTGCCTGACGTACGCGGGAACTTCGCCCACGATGTCCACATCGCGACAGTGCTGCGCGAGCACGGCATCAGCCAGATCTGCACGAACGACCGGGACTTCCACCGGTTCCCGTTCCTGACGGTGCTCGACCCGCTCGATTGACGCGAAGAAGCCCCGCCAGTCGGCGGGGCTTCGAGCCTGTTGCCGGAACGACCCTGCTAGATCTCCAGCATGGCCGCGACTTGCTCGCGGTGGTAGTCGGCGTCGCCCCAGAAGAGCTCGGCGCGCTTCTGGCGGCGGAAATAGAGCTGGATGATGTAGTCCTTGGTGAAACCGATGC
>DAOUID010000381.1:0-1936 GCA_034428315.1 Dehalococcoidia bacterium | reverse complement strand
CGCTCCTCGCTGTTCAGCAGGATGCCGCTGAACCCCTTGGAGTGGTACGACTCCTGCACGATCTGCGCCTGCGCCATGTCCTGCTCCAGCGCCTCGAACAGCTCCGGATGGTTCCGCGCCGTCCCGTACACCGTCGCCGGACGCCGCGGCGCCGGCGCCCCTTCCGGCACCCGCGCGTACACCTGGTAGTCCCAGTAGCACTTGTTCGGGTCCGTCGGATGAGGCCGCGGACGGAAGAACAGGAACGACCCGTACGTGAAGTTGAACGTCAGGTTCGGGAAGATCATGTAGTGGAAGTTGTCCACCAGCTGCTCATCGACCAGCAGGTCCATGTCCATGCCGATGCGCTTCCCCCACTCGCGACGCGCCTTCGCCAGGAACGGTGGCAAGTCTCGCGACTTCCCCTCGAACGTGTCCGGGTCGACGCCGCAGTCCTCCAGGTTCGCGCGCTGCTGGCGGGTCAGCTCGTGCTGGTTCTCGTAGCCGAAACGCTGCGCCAGATCGTCCGTCCAGCTCGGATCGGGAAGCCCCATCCGGATCAGCTGGCGGCTGTGCTTGCCTCCGTCGTACACGTCCAGGGGCGTCGCCAGGTGGTCGAAGTACTCCAGCAGCTGCGGGTGCAGCGCCGGCAGGTGGTAGATCTCGGCGAACTGGTCAACGCCGAACTTCCAGTTGCACTCCCACTCCAGTACGTAGTCGTCCACGACGTGGTACTGGTCCAGCCGGTACGGGTCGAGGTGGGAGGGCATCACGCCCAGGTACTCCTGCAGCGATTCCGCCTCGTCGTCCATGTTGAACCAGACCCAGCCGGCCCACGTGTCCACGCGAACCTCGGCCAGCTGCTGCTTCTCCTCGGGAATGCCGTTCACGAAATGCTGCCGGTCCGGCACATTGCGCAGCTCGCCCCCGATATCGAACGTCCACAGGTGGAAGGGGCACTGCAGCTGCTCGGCATGGCCCATGCCCACGCTCGGCCGCAGGCGGCTGCCGCGATGCGGGCAGATGTTGTAGTAGCCCTTCACCTCGTCCTCGGCCGTGCGGATGAAGATGAACGACTCCCGCCCGATCTCGTGCACGAAGTGGTCGCCCACCTCGGGAATGTCGGACAACGGGCCCGCGTTCAGCCAGACCTTCGTCCACATCCGGTCCCACTCGAGCTGGGCGAACTCGGGGTCCGTGTACCGCTTCGTGTCGATGAGCCCCGTGCCCATGTCAGGCTCTTCTGTTCGCCCCGTGGGAGTCGGGGGCGGGCGATTCTCGAGCACCATCGAACTGCGCCTCCCTGCAAGGAAAATGCCCGCGCATCATGGCGCGTATCGAGCCGGTCGGTCAATGTGGTCCGGAGGCGCTCAACCCCTCGTCGAACCCGGCGTTGACAGGCTGCCTGCGGCAGTGAAGCATGCGCTTCCCACGACCGACACCGGCGGGCGAAACCGCCCCTGCCATCCGACGGAGGAAGACATGGCCACGATCGAAGAGCTCGAAGCGCGAGTCGAGTACCTGGAGGCGGTCGAGGGCGTTCGCCGCACCGTCTACGAGTACCTCCTCCTGCACGACATCCCCAACGTCGTCGAGACCCTCATCTCCCTCTTCACCGAGGACGCCATCCTCGACATAAGTGGCTACGGTGAGTCCCTTGAGGGCAGGCTCGTCGGCCGCGAGCAGATCGGCGGGCTCTACCGCCGCCTCGAAGAGGGGGGCATCTTCAGCGGCAAGCACAGCACCACCAACGTCCACATCGAGATCGATGGCGACGAGGCCACCGTCATCAGCTACCTCGAGGTCGGCACCGGGCCGAAACCGGGAGTCGCCCCAGGCGGCGGCATCTACCATGAGCGCCTCCGCCGCGAGGACGACGGACGCTGGCGCTTCGTCCACAAGCGCATCATCGGCACGGGCGAGCAGACCGTGCACGACGCCATCGACCACAGCTTCC
>DAOUID010000380.1:0-1944 GCA_034428315.1 Dehalococcoidia bacterium | reverse complement strand
GCGGCGTTGGAATCGTGTAGCGGATCGTCGCCGTTCCCGGCTTCACGGCGACCTCCTTCACGAAGGAGCGGATGAAGGTCCGGGACTCCGTCAGTTCGCTCGTCCTCAGGAAGTCGCTCATCTCCTCGGCGAAGGCGGCGATGGCGTCCACGCTGTCCAGAACAGCGCGCCTCTCCGACAACGTCCTGCGCGCTTCGTCAGCAGCGGTCTCGAGGCGCTCCTGCCGCTCCTGGTGCTCCTTGAGTCGGGGCAGGATGTCGTTGATCTCCAAGTCCGAGGTCTCGACGGCATACCAGAGCCTGTCCATGCGCCGGCGCAGCTCGGCCAGCTCCCCCTCGATGGTCTCTAGCTTCACCCGCTGTTCGCGAGCCACGCCGTCCATCTCCTCGTCGACGAGCCGCACCAGTTCGCGGATGTTGCTCTCGGTGAGGATGTGCTCGCGAAGCTGCTCAATGATGAGTCGCTCGAAGTTCTTCGCGTTCAGCCGCGGCGTGTCGCAGCTCCCCCGGCCGCGCTTGATGAGCGACTGGCACACGTAGTAGGTGTACCGGCCGCTCTTGGCTTCGGCCGCCGTGAGCGCCCGGCGGCACGTCTGGCACTTGGCCAGCCCGCTGAGCAGGTACGGGCTGGTCGCCCGACGGGGATGGATCTTGGACGGCGCCTTGGCTTGCAGCACCCGCTGTACTCGCCGGAACTCCTCGGGGGAGACGATCGCGGGGAAGGCGTTCTCGACGCGGACTGAGCCGAGGCCGTCCTTGGCGGTGGCGCCCCAGATCAAGGTTCCGGTGTAGGCCTCGTTGGTGAGCATCGCGTAGATGGTCGTCTTGTTCCAACGCTTGCCCCTGGCGCTCGGGATGCCCTCTTCGTTGAGTATCTTGGCGATGGTGAGGACGCTCTCGCCCTTGAGGGCCATGTCGAAGATGCGGCGCATCACGGCATCGGCGGGCGGGTTCAGCTCCAGCTTCTGACGCTTGCTTGCTCCGTCCTGTACCTCGACCTTCCGGTAACCGTGGGGAGGGACGGGAGCCACCCAGAAGCCGCGCGAGGCCGACTCTCGGAGGCCACGCATGACCTCCTGCGCCAAGTTCTCGCTGTAGAACTCATCGACGCTCTCGATGATCGCCTCCATGAGCTTGCCTGTGGGCGAGTCGTCGGCGTGCTCGGTGATAGACACCACGCGCACACCACGCCGGCGCAGCATCGACTTGAAGGCGACGGCGTGCTCACGCTTGCGCGTGAAGCGGGAGAATTTCCAGACCAGAATCTCGCGGAAGGGAGCGTCGGGACGCTCGGCAGCATCCAGCATCTTGCGGAACTGTGGCCTATCAGCAATGCGTCCGCTCTCCGCCTCGTCAACGTACTCGCGCACAACGGCATAGCCGTTCTTCTCGGCGTAGTCGCGCAGCGCCCGCAACTGAGCGGACACGGACAGGTCCACATCCTGGCGGTCACTGGAAACGCGCGCGTAGAGGGCCGCGGGGGTTGGGTCGGGCGGGTTCTTCATGATCTTGTGCCTCTCTCCGTAGGTACATGGGAACCCAACGAGCCTAGCACAACCGTTCGCCTAGCAGACAGGCTATCGGAGGCACCGAGTGCATCAGGCGTGAGGGAGTCCCCCGGGCGGTGCCAGGCCTTGGGTTCCAGCGGTCCAGATTCATCGAGCGCAGCCCTGTGGGAGACCAAGAGAGGCACCTCGATCCCCGTCCGCTCCATCTCCCCCTGAGCCACCCGCCGGAAGTGGACCCCGGCAAGCTCGTCGTCGAATACCACCAGGACCGAGGGCCGGGCACCGTGGTCTTCCAGGGGGCGCTCGGAGGCGTAGTAGCGCAGATAGGGGGCGAGGCGAGCGGCCATCGTGACCGGCCGCACCGCGCGGCGCTCCCACTCCAGGAAGAAGGGCCAGGTGGTCTTCTCCCGGCGCAGGATCCCGAAGGCGTCGGGTTG
>DAOUID010000379.1:0-3100 GCA_034428315.1 Dehalococcoidia bacterium | reverse complement strand
TCGTGCGCTCTTACCAGCTGAGCTACCCTGCCACGAAGGCTCAAGGGTACGGAGCGCCCGCGCGTCGGGCAATGAGAGGGCGTTGGGGCATGGTCGGGTGGAGCGGGATCGGGAGCGCTCTTCGGCGGCTCGCGGGGGTGTTCAGGAGGTGGGGGTTGTCGGAGGAGGCGATCGGCATCCTGCTGGAGGCTGCGAGGAGCGGGGAGCGCGACTTCCCGGAGACGCTGGAGGGCAGGGCGGCCGTCGACGAGCTGCTGGAGGCGGGGTACATCGAGGTCTACCAGCCAACGCAGGGCGACACCGTCTACACGCGACGGGGGAGCACCCAGGAGGCGATCGAGGTGCAGACCTACGCGAGCCGCCCCCGGCTGGTCACGACCTCGCGGGGCGATAAGCTGGCGCGACGGCTGTCGCCTACGATAGGTCGATGACTGCCCTTCACTCCGACCTCGCGGTCGCGCCCGGCGAGCTCCTGGCGGAGGAGCTGGAGGCTCGTGGGCTGACGCAGAGTGAACTCGCAGAGCGGATGGGACGGCCCCGACAGGTGATCAGCGCGATCACCCACGGGAAGAAGGCCATCACCGCGGAGACGGCCCTTCAGCTCGAGGGCGCGCTGGGAATACCGGCCCACCTGTGGATTGGGCTGGAGGGTCGCTATCAGCTCGCCCTCGCTCGCCAGGCAGCCGCGAAGAGCGCCTAGCTCCAGCCAGCTACCGCACGACCGCCATGGAGCCGCGCTCCGGGTCCTTCGTGACCTCGATGCGGCGGCCGAAGCTTTCGCGCAGCTCCTCGATGTGGGTGACGAGGAGGATGAGGCGGAACTCGGAGCTGATGGCGTTGATGGCGGCCACGAGGCGGTCGCGGCCGTCCTCGTCCTGGGTGCCGAAGCCCTCGTCGATGATGAGGGTGGGGAGGGTGGCGCCGGAGCGCATTGCGAGCAGGCGGGAGAGGGCGATGCGCAGGGCGAAGTCGACGCGAAACTTCTCGCCGCCGCTGTACATCTCGTAGTCGCGCGTGCCGAGGTCGTCGCTGATATTGATGTCGAGCGTCTCGACGGTCTTGCCGGAGGCGCTCTCGCGCTGCGTGCGGAGGGAGACCTGCGTGCGCCCGCGGCCCTCGGTCAACTGGTCGAGGAGGGTGTTGGCGATGCGTTCGAGCTCGGGCAGCGACTGCTCGATGAGCATCGCCTGGACGCCGTCGCGGCCGAAGGCGCGCGCCAGCTCCTCGTGGAGCGCGGCGGAGTCGCGGGCGGCCGCGAGGCGGTCCTTCGCCTCCTCCACGCGGGCGGCGATCGCATCGAGCGTGGCGCGGCGCTCCTCGAGGCGGCCGTGCTCTTTGTCGAGGGCGGTGACGCGGTCACGGGACTCCGCGACCGCGTCTTCCGCAGCCTTGAGACGCGTGGAGACATCGTCGGAGGCGTCGAGGGCGGTTTGCGCTTCGGTCAGGCTCTCGCGGGCATCGTCGCGCTCCTCACACTCGCGGCGCAGCTCCTCGCGCGCACCGGAGATGCGGTCGCCGAGACCCTCGGCCTGCGCCCTCGCGCCGGTGAGCCGGTTGTAGTCGCCCTCGGCGGGTTCAAGTTCAGCGACGCGCTCGCGGGCCGTGGCGTGGCGCTCGCGGTCGTAGCCGAGGGCGACGAGTTGCCCGCAGGCAGCCGCTCGCCGTTCGCGCGCCTCCGTTGCGAACGCTTCGGAGTCGAGGGACTGGCTCAGGGCTGCGAGGCGGCCCTCCAGGGCAGGGAGGTCGCCCTCTACGTCTTCCGCCTTCGAGAGGCGAGCAGCGAGGGCCTGTTCGCACTCACGGACGCGCGCTTCGAGGGAGCGGCGCTCTCCCTGGAGGGTGGCGGCGCGTTCTTGGTGACTCGTGGCCGCCGCCTTCGCCTCGTCGACGGCGCCCTGCGCGGCTTCGTACTGCTTGCCGAGCTGGCGCCGTTCCTGCCGGTACTGGTCGACCGTTGCCTGCAACTCGTCCGGCGTGAGGGGCTTGCGGCAGACGGGGCAGAGCGGCTCCCCTTCCGCAGCGGCGAGGGTCGCTTCGCGATCCTTCAGCTCCTGGGCCCGGGCGCGGTAGCCACCCGCCTCGTCGGCGCGGGCGGCCTGGACCTGGAGCGCTTCGGCGGCGGCGTCCTGCGCGTCCTGGATGCCGGCGTCGAGTCCGGCGAGGCGGGAGCGCTCGCCGTCGAGCCCGGCTTCCTCCTCGCGGAGGGAGGGGAGGGTCGCGACGAGCGCGACGGCGTCCTCCCGCTGCCGGTCGAGGCCGGCGATGGTCGTCTCGATGGCCCTGCGCTCCTGCGCGATCTCGCTGTCGGCGCCCGTGATGGCGTCCTCGATCTCGCCGGCGCGGGCAGCGAGGGCAGCAAGGCCGCGCTCCTCGTCGCGAGCGTTGCCGAGGCGCTCGTAGCGCTCCTCGATGTCCGGGGCGTGTTCGAGTGTCTCGCGCACGGCGGCGAGATCGCGTTCGAGGGCGGCGATAGCCTCGGTCCGGCGCGAGACGGCCGCTTCCCGATCGTCGAGGCGATCGCGCGCCTCGAGGACGGCCCGCTCGCGGCGCTCGCGCTCGGTGGCGGCGAGGCGAAGCTCGGCAAGCTCCTGCTCCTCGCCCTCAAGGCGCTCGCGGACAGCCTTTCGCTCCGAGGCGGCCTGCTTCAGGGCCTCCTCGACGGCGGGCATTTCAGCGAGGTGGTCCTCATCGTCGCCGATGAAGCGCTCCTCGATGGTGGCGTCCGTCTCGGCGGTCTTGCGGCGGTCGTTGGCATGGCGGGAGAGGTCCTCGTAGCGTTCGAGGCCGAGCACCTTGCGGAGGACCTCCTTGCGTTTCAGCGGGGTCTGAACGGTGAATTCGTTCGAACGGCCCTGCACGAGGAAGACGCTGTTGATGAAGGTCTGGTGGTCCATGTGGACGCGCCGGTTCAGCTCCGCCTGGGTCTCGCGGGAGGTGCCGCCGGTGATGGGGCGGAGGCCGCCCTGGCTATCGAGCTGGAAGAAGTCGAGGGCGCCCGAGCGGCCGCGGGTGCGCTTGCGGATGACGCGGTAGCGGTCGCTGTCGACGTCGAAGTCGAGCTCGACGCGCATGTCGTCGGCGCCGTGACGGATGCGGTCGT
>DAOUID010000378.1:0-13538 GCA_034428315.1 Dehalococcoidia bacterium | reverse complement strand
CCGGTGACGGTCGAGGGGGCGGGCCACTGGGTCCACCACGACCAGCCCGAGCGGCTCATCGCGCTGGCGCGGGAGCACTTCGGGACGGGCTAGCGCGAAGGATCCTGCTCGAACTCGGCCTTCATCTCCTCGACCGAGGCGCATCACTTGAGATTCGCGCCTTCGCGCGCCTCGCGCAGCGCCTCAAGGGTCTCCTTGTTGGGGATCCTCGTGGACTCCGACCAGCGCCGAGCCTCGCGTTTCTTTCGATCGGGCATGGAGCCACGTATCACGCGAGGCCTCAAGCACCAGCCACCAGCCACCAACCACCGACCACCGACCACCAGCCACCAGCCACTAGCCACCAGCCACCACTCCCCCGTACATTCCCGCGACAGGCGGAGGGCGCGCGTGAGCGACGCGGACCAGGGGACCGGGGACAGCGAGGCGGTGTTCGCCATGCTCGAGGAGCTGGGCGTGACGAGCGCCCGCACGCTCGGGCTCGACCACCCCGGCGTCGTGGCGCTCTGCGACGCCAACCGGCAGCTCGAGGAGGGACAGCCGGGGCTGGCGATGCACACGCTGGAGGTGGAGCTGGGGGAGCCGGATTCGCCCCAGCCGATGGAGATCGGGGCAGCCGCGTTCGTCCTGCGGGGGAAGGCGCACGAGGCCCAGGACCGCGCCTACCACGCGCGCATCGACTACGAGTACGCGCTCAAGATGCGCGCCAACATCCCCTACGCGATCGAGGCGATTCGGCGCATCGACCGGCGGGGGTAGGCGGCGCGCCCCCCGCTTGCCCTAGAATCGCCCGACCAGCGAGCGGGAGGCGGCAGCCATGGTGCGAGCCGAGATAATCGAGCGCAGCAAGAAGCTGCAGGAAACGGCGCCGGCCCTCGAGCGGTTGCTGGGTATCAAGGAGGCGCTGCTGCAGGCGGGCGACGAGGCGCAGGAGCTGCGCCACATCCCCGCCTGGGCCTCGAACGAGATCGCCGACCAGGGGCTCTACCGCTTCGCCCTGCCCGAGGAGCTGGGGGGCGAGGACCTGCCCGCGAGGGACCAGATCGAGATCGTCGAGGCGGCCTCCGCCATCGACGGCTCCATCGGCTGGTGCGTGCACATCAACTCGGAGATCAACAGCCTCGTGCTGCGCCGCATGAGCATGGACCTGGTGCACGACTACTACGACGACTGGCGCGTCCTCACGTGCGGGGGCGTGGGGCCGGGGCTGCAGACCGCCCGCGCGCGTCCGGAGGACGGGGGCTGGCGGCTCTGGTGCCAGGGCTCCTTCGGGAGCGGCTGCCACAACGCCACCTGGACGCTCGTGCACTTCGGCTCGGACGGGGTGCCCCAGGAGGGCGGCGGCTCCTCCGACAAGGCGTTCCTCATCCCGCGCGAGGACTGGGAGATCGTGGACACCTGGAACACGGCGGGGCTGCGCGGCACTGGCAGCGCCGACGTGAAGGTCGACGGCGCCTTCATCCCGGAGCGGGCGACCCTGCCCAAGGACCTCTTCAGCAAGTGCGACACGTTCGCGAGCCCGACCCTCCGCAACCCCATGCAGGCGCACTACAACAAGGGCGCCGTGGCGCTGGGCATCGCGCGGGGGGCGATCAACGACCTGATCGACCTGGCCATGGTGAAGACGCCGTGGATGACGGCGACGCCCCTCTCGGACATGCCCGAGCTGCAGTACCGCCTGGGCGAGGCCGAGGCGACGGTGTCGGCCGCGCACGCGTTCATGGTCGACGCGCAGGAGGAGACGGAGCGGCACCTCGGGCCGCTGCCGAAGGACGGGGGCCGCTCGGCGCCGGACTGGGAAGTGACGCGCCGCTCCTACCTCTCCTGCGTACACGCGGCGCAGGTGTCCCGGCACGTCGTCGACACGATCCACAACACGGCGGGAACGACCGCGAGCCGGATGGACTCGCCCCTGGAGCGACGATTGCGGGACTCGCACCAGGCGGCCTCGCACGCCGCCATCTCGTGGCGGCACTACCGCAACCTGGGGAGCAACTACCTGGGGAACGACCCGCCCCCCTTCGCCACCTTCGCGCGGGCGTAGGGAGCGAGCCAGGGCTACTCGCGGGGCTTCGGGTCCTGTCGAAGGAAGCGGCTGACCTTGCCCGCGAGGAAGGGACGGAGCGGCCTGGGCAGGACCCTCCAGGCGATCGCCTCGCCCGCCACGCTGCCGACCTGACGAATCTCGTCCTCGTGCTCGCGCACGTACTTCGCCGCCTGCTCGGCGGCGGGGCGGGCGGCTTCCATGGCGTCGTGCGCGATACGTTCCGCCTCGGGGCGGGCGGCGTCGATGGTCTCGCGTGCGATCTTCGCGGCGCGGCGGGCGTGGATCTCGGCCTCGGGCTGAGCCTCGAGGGCGGCGTCGTGGGCCCTGCGCACGAGGCGTCCGAGGGAACGCCCGATCTGGGCGGCGACGTCCTCGCCGGGGGGTGGGTTCTGTCTCTCTGGCACGACGCTAGTCCCCGCCGCCGCGGATGGCGCGCACGATGCGGCGCAGGAGGCCGAAGCGCGGGCCTCGCGGGCGCTTCGGGGGGCGGTGCTCGCCGCCGTGACGGCGCTGCATGTCTTCCTTCTGGGCCTGGGCCAGCATCTCCAGCTCCGGTCCGGGATTGGGGGGGATGAACCCGCCCCCGCCAAAGTCCGCCATCTCGCCCCTCCATCCCCACCATACAGCGCAGAGATTGACAGAACCGCGTACCATCGGCACACGTCCCGAACCGACCGGAGGAACCAGATGGTCCAGGAGAAAGTTGCCCACACGACGCCCACGACGAAGGCGCCCGAGCCCTACATGGGCACCGACCTCATCCCCAAGGAGCGCTATACCTCGAAGGAGTTCATGGACCTCGAGTGGGAGCGCATGTGGACGAAGGTCTGGAACATGGCCGGCCGCGAGTCCGACATCCCCACCGTAGGCGACTACTTCACGACCGAGCTGGGGCCGGAGTCCCTCCTCATCGTGCGCGAGGCCGAGGACAAGGTGCGGGCGTTCTACAACGTCTGCCCCCACCGCGGGAACCAGATCCGCAACCCCGGCATGGGCCATGCGGAGTCGTTCCAGTGCGCCTACCACTTCTTCGAGTTCAACCTCGACGGCTCCAAGAAGTTCGTCCCCGACGAGGACACCTTCACCCAGGGCGTTCCCCAGGAGACGGCCCTCGTGGAGGTGCCCTGCGACACGTGGGGCGGCTTCATCTTCTTCAACATGAACCCGGACGCCGAGCCCCTGCTGGAGTTCCTCGACCCGGTAGCGCAGCACCTCGACGCCTACCACATGGAGGAGTTCTCGATCGTCTCCGACAAGACGGTCGAGTGGGACACGAACTGGAAGGCCTCCGTCGACGCGTTCAACGAGGTCTACCATGTGCAGGGCATCCACCCGCAGTTGCTGGAGGGGCTGGACGACATCCACGTCCAGATCGACCTCTACGAGCGCCACAACCGCTACCTGGTGCCGATGGGCATTGTGAGCCCGCGCTACCAGAACCCGGAGGAGGTCACCGACGGGCTCAAGGGGCGGCTGCGGAACGCGGGGGTCGACCCGGCTGAGTTCGAGGGCCGCAGCGCTGAGGTGCGGCCGTTCCTGCAGCAGCGCGCCCGCGAGGTCGCCGAAGAGCAGGGGATGGACGTCTCACAGCTCAACGACGACCAGATGTCGGACGACTACCACTACTACATCTTCCCGAACCTGACGTTCAACACGCATCACGGGAGCTTCGGGTTCTTCCGCCAGCGTCCGCACGCGACCGACCCGAACAAGATGTACTTCGACATCCAGAGCTACGCCCGCCTGCCGGAGGGCACTGACGTGCCGCGTCCGATCCACAGCCAGCACAAGCACGGCGAGATCTCGCTGGGGCTGGTGATGGACCAGGACTCGTACAACCTGCCGCGCGTGCAGAAGGGGATGAACTCGCGCGCCTACCCGGGCCTGCTCATCAACTACCGCGAGCGGCGCATCCGCCACATGAACAAGGTGATCGACGACTACCTGTACGGCCCCGACCGCTAGGGCGCGGGCCGGCAGCCACCAGCCGAAGCGGCGGCGCGCAAGCGTCGCCGCTTTGTGATCCGGCCCCTCGATTCGCGTACTGTTGGCCGCGGCCCGAACGGGCCGGAGGACGCGCACTATGGACATCGGATTCGCGGTTGGACCCTGGGACGTGTCGTTCGACGACATCAGCAACTCGGTCGAGGCGGCGGAGAGGCACGGGTTCGCCTCGTACTACCTGGGGGACCACTTCTACGTGGGGGAGCAGCTCGACTCGCTGGAGCCGTACCTGCTGTTCACGCTCATGGCGCGCGAGACGGAGCGCATCCGCTTCGGGCCGCTGGTGACGCCGGTGATGTTCCGGCCGCCTTCGAACGTGGGGCGGCTGGCGGCGCAGCTCGACATCCTCAGCGGGGGGCGCTTCGTGCTCGGGCTGGGGGTCGGCTGGGGCGAGGCGGAGCACCGCACCTACGGGGTCGACTGGCCACCCCTGCGCGAGCGCTTCGACCGGCTGGACGAGTACATCCAGGTGATGCGGGGCATGTGGGGCGAGGGGCCGGCCTCGTTCGAGGGCGAGCACTACCGCCTGGACGAAGCGGATTCGCTGCCCAAGCCGGAGGCGGGGCGGCCACCGGTGCTCATCGGCGGCACGGGCGAGAAGCGCACGCTGCGGCTGGTGGCGCAGTACGCCGCCGAGTGGAACAGCGTCGACCTGACGCCCGAGGCGTACCGCCACAAGAACGCGGTGCTGGCCGCGCACTGCGCCGACGTGGGTCGCGACCCGGCCACCATCCGGCGCTCGATGACGACCATCGGGTTCGTGGGCGCGACGGACGCGGAGGTGGAGGCGGCGACGCTCACGCAGATGCAGCGCACGCCCCCGCCCGGCAACCCCACCCCCGCCGAGTACCGCGCGGCGCTGCGCGAAGGGGGCGCGGTCATGGGCACCGCCGGGGCGATCGTCGACCAGCTCGGGCGGCTGGCGGAGGAGGGGCTGGACGAGGTGCAGTTCGTCTACTTCGACCTGTCGTCGGACAGCCTGCCGGCATGGCTCGCGAGCGACGTCATGCCGCAGGTCGCGGACCTGTAAGGGGGAGCAGCATGAAGGCGGGAATCGTCATCGGGCCGTGGGGGTACTCCATGGAGGAGACGATCGCCACGATGCGGACGACCGAGGAGCGCGGCTTCCACTCCTGGCACATGGGCGACCACTTCTTCTCGGTGAACCAGATCGACTCGATCGAGCCGTACCTGCTCCTGGCGCTGGCGGCGCGGGAGACGGAACGCGTGCGCATCGGGCCGTTCGTGACGCCGGTGATGTTCCGGCCGCCCTCGAACGTGGGGCGGTTGGCGGCGCAGCTCGACCTGCTCAGCGGGGGGCGCTTCGTGATGGGGCTGGGGGTGGGGTGGCACCCGGGCGAGCACGCCGCCTACGGCGTCGACTACCCCTCGATCAGGGAGCGCTCCGAGCGGCTCGACGAGTACATCCAGGTGATGCAGGCGATGTGGCGCGAGGGTCCGGCCTCCTTCGAGGGGCGTTTCTACCGGTTGGAGGAGGCCGACGTCCGGCCCAAGCCGGCGCCGGGGCGCCCGACCGTGCTCATCGCGGGCGGGGGCGAGAAGCGCACGCTGCCCCTGGTGGCGAAGCACGCGCACGAGTGGAACTGCGTCGACCTGACGCCCGACGCCTACCGGCGCAAGTGCGAGATTCTCGCGGGCTACTGCGAGGAGATCGGGCGCGACCCGGGCGAGATCCGGCACACGATGATGACCATGGGCCTCTTCGGGACGACGGAGGAGGCGCTGGAGGCGGAGGCGGCCCTGCAGATGCTGCGGCGGGCGCCCCCCGGCCCCGTGTCCGCATCGGACTATCTCGCGCAGCAGCGCAGCCGGAGCGCCGTCATCATGGGGTCGTCCGACGAGATGGTGGACAAGATCGGAAGGATGGGTGAGGCGGGCATCGAGGAGATCATCTTCATCTGGTTCAACCTGTCCTCCACCGCGGTGCCCGACTGGCTCGCGAGCAACGTGCTGCCCCAGGTCGCGGACCTGTAGGGCGGGGCGCGCACATGGACATCGGACTCGTCGTCGGGCCGTGGGGAGTCACCTTCGAGGAGGCGGTCGCCTCGATGCGGGCGACGGAGAAGCACGGCTTCGCCTCGTACTACCTGGGCGACCACTTCTACACGGTCAACCAGATCGACTCGCTGGAGCCGTACCTGCTGTTCGCGCTGGCGGCGCGGGAGACGGAGCGCATCCGCTTCGGGTCGCTGGTGACGCCGGTGATGTTCCGTCCGCCCTCGAACGTGGGGCGGCTGGCGGCCCAGCTCGACCTGCTGAGCGGCGGGCGCTTCGTGTTGGGGTTGGGCGTCGGGTGGAACGAGGGCGAGCACCTCGCCTACGGCATCGACTACCCCTCGCTGGGAGAGCGCTTCGACCGGCTTGAGGAGTACCTGCAGGTGCTGTGGGCGATGTGGGGGGAAGGACCGGCGTCGTTCGAGGGGCAGTACTACCAGCTTCGCGAGGCGCAGGTGCTGCCGAAGCCGGCCGCCTTCCACCCGACCGTGCTCATCGCGGGCGGGGGCGAGAAGCGCACCCTGCCCCTCGTGGCGAAGTACGCGCACGAGTGGAACGCCGTCGACCTCTCGCTCGAGGCCTACCGCCACAAGTGCGAGGTGCTGGCCGGCTCCTGCGACGAGATCGGCCGCGACCCCGGCCAGGTCCGGCACACGATGACGACGATGGGCCTGATCGGGGCGACGGACGCGGAGGTGGAGGCGGCGACGCTCCTGCAGATGGAGCGCATGCCCCCGCCGCCGGGCATGTCGCCGGCGGACTACCGGGAGATGTTGCGAGGCGTCGGCGCGATCATGGGAACGGCCGACGAGATCGTGGACAAGCTCGGACGGCTCGCCGAGGCGGGCGTCGACGAGGTGCAGTTCACCTACTTCGACCTGTCGTCCGACAGCGTGCCGGCGTGGCTCGCGAGCGAGGTGCTCCCGCAGGTCGCGGAGTTGTAGGGGCCGGGCGCCGGCTCAGGCGGGCTGGTTGACGGTGCGCTGGCTGCCCGCGCGCACGAGCTCGTGGCGCTTGATGCGCCACTGCCCGTCGGCGCCCCGGACCATATCGTCCACGTAGGTCGCCCAGAGGGTCATGATCGCGTCGGGGTCTTCCTTCAGCACGTGGGTGGCCTGGACGTCGGTCCGGGTGTGGGCGGTGTCGCCGTCGATGTCGGCGACCTGGTTGCCCATCATGTGCTGCGTGGCGGGGAAGTTCTCGAGGGCGGTGATGACGTAGTCGAGGTAGGCGTCGGCGCCCTCGATGTCTTCGGGGCCGTAGCCCACGACGAGCACGTCGTCGGTGAAGCAGGAGCGGTAGCGGTCCATCTCGCGGGCGTCGACGGCGGTGCCGTACTTGACCATGACGTCCATGAGGGCGATGCGGTCGGCGAGGTACTGGGCGTCGGACATGTGAGGGCTCCCTTCGGGTTGGGGGGCGATTCTAGCGCGAGCCGGGAGGCTCGCCACCACCGGGCCCGCGAATCAGGCCCCGGTCCATCGCCTCCAGGAAGGCGAGCAGGGCGACGAACACGGCCGTGATGACGACGTCGGTCCAGTCGGCGCGCACGATCTGCGTGATGAGGATGACGATGAGGACGACCATCAGCGCGAGCCGGATGTAGCCCCAGACTCGCCTGGCCCTTGGGCGTTCCTGTTGTGTCACGGTGCGAGTGTAGCCTCTCGCGCAAGGGAGCGATCTGCCAGAATCCGGAGATGGTGGAGAAGGCGTACGGCTTCATCCTTCGCGAAGGCGAGGACGGGCGGGAATTGCTCGTGTTCGAGCACGCGGGCATACCCGAGGCGGGGTTGCAGGTGCCGGGGGGCACGGTCGAGGTCGGGGAAACGCCCCTGCAGGCGGTCGCGCGGGAGGTGCTGGAGGAGAGCGGCCTGCCGCTCGGGGGGTGGGAGGCGGCGGCGACGTTCGAGGCGGACGGCCAGCGCTGGCGCTGCTTCGTCACGACTCCCGCGCTGGTCCTGCCCGATACGTGGCGCTGCGAGCCGCTGGGGCCTGAGCGGGCGCAGGGGCTGCGCTTCGAGTACCGCTGGACGCCGCTGGAGGGCGGGGACGAGCTGGCGGGCATGCAGGAAGAAGCGCGGCGGGCGGTGGCGGGGTTCGTCGCCAGGGCCTGAGGCGCGGGCTAGGCGGCGAGGGGCAGCTGCCCGACAGACCGGTTGGTGAGCGCCGGATCGCCGATCTCGTAGTCGATGCCGTGAGCGTCCATGAACTCCGCCAATGCCACGAGGCCGAGTCGCTTGACCCGCCGGACGAGGAGGATGTGGGTCTCGCCGTTTCGCGCCTCGGCCTCGTCCCGGGTGGCGCCCGCGGTCACGATTCCGGTCTCCAGGGCCTTCGTCGTCCAGTACCCCTCGTGCTCGACGCTTCGCACTGCCACCTTGAAGTGAACCACCGCCTCGATGGCCTCACTCATGAGCGCCCTCCTCACCCCGTCACCACAAATGTACACCTTTCATATCCATAAGGCAGATAGTTTCGGTTAAGCACACCGTCCCTTCACGCGCCGATTGCCGCCTCTCCTATACTGGAAGGTGGACTCACGGAGGATTTCCCACACCCATGAACGGCATCAAGACCGGCTTTCTGCTGATGGTCCTCACCGCCCTCCTGCTCCTGATCGGCTACCTGATCGGCGGCACGGGCGGTCTGATCGTGTTCCTCGTCATCGCCGGGGTCATGAACTTCTCGGCGTTCTGGTGGAGCGACAAGTTCGCCCTGCGCATGGCCGGCGCCCGCGAGGTGTCGGCCGACGAGGCGCCGGGGCTGTACGCCATGGTCGAGGAGGTGGCGTACGCCGCGAGCATGCCGATGCCCAGGGTGTACATCATCGAGAATCCCACGCCGAACGCCTTCGCCACGGGCCGCAGCCCCGAGAAGGGCGTGGTCGCGGTGACTACGGGCATCGTGCGGCTGCTGACGGAGGCCGAGCTGCGCGCGGTGATCGGGCACGAGATGGCGCACGTGAAGAACCGGGACACGCTCACGAGCTCGATCGTGGCCACGGTCGCGGGGGCGATCTCGATGATCTCGTTCATGCTGATCTTCTTCGGGGGCAACCGGAACGCGTTTATCGCCATCGCGATCGCGATCCTGGCGCCGCTGGCGGCCTCGATCATCCAGTTCGCCATCAGCCGCACGCGCGAGTTCGCCGCCGACGAGACGGGAGCGCGCATCGTGCGCGACCCGTGGGCGCTCGCCAGCGCGCTGGAGAAGCTGCACCGGGGCGTGGAGCAGATGCCAATGCAGGAGACGCCCCAGCAGGAAGCGGTGGCGGCGCTCTACATTGTGCACCCCTTCTCCGGGGGCGGGATGGGGAGGCTGTTCAGCACCCATCCGCCGCTGGAGGACCGCATCGCGCGGCTGCGGAACATGAGCCTGTAGCGGGCCGCTCCCTTCCGACTGTCATCAGGGTCGTGACTGTGTAGAACAATAGTTCTATTCTGCCTCCCCACCTTCGCTGGAGGCAGAACCCTTGGACGAGAGCCCCATCCGCCGGCCGCGCATGGACGCCCTGCCGGAGAACACCCGCTACCGGGATACCGGCTGCGATCTGTATCCCTCGTGCCTGCGCTGCCCGCTGCCGCGCTGCCGCTACGAGGAGCCGGGCGGCGCCCCGGCAATGCTGCGCACGGGCCGCGACGCCACGATCGTGCGGCTCTCGCGGGAGCAGGGGCTGTCGGTCGATGAGCTGGCGGCGCGCTTCGGCCTCTCGCGGCGGACGATCTTCCGGGTGCTGCGCGCGGCCCGCGAGCCCGCGGAGCTCCAGGCGACGGGCTAACGGATCACCGGCGTCGGCGAAGCTAGGCGAGGAGGCGGCCAATCAGACCCATGGCATCTAGATCGCATGCACGCTACGCGACCAGAACGTAGTCCAGGCCTCTCTTCTTGCCCATCGACGCAATGAAGTCCATTACTCGGCAGACTCGCTCAACTTCATCCTCGAAGGCCTCCTGAGTCAGCCTGAGGCGGAAAGCGGCATTCGGAGGCGGTGGTCCCGCCATTTCACGAAGCACCCGCATCTTGTCACCGGACGCCCGCGGAGACCACAGAACCCCCGAGTCCTCTTCCACGATCGCCTGAAACAGTGACACGTACCCATGGGCAAGCGTGTCCCTTAGGACACAAACCGCCTCGATGTCCTTTCGGATTCCTGCCTTTGTGATTTCGGACCGAAAGCAACTTGTGAATTCCCTTCGAAGCGATTCGGAAGAGAGCTTCTCCAACTTCTTTGCAGCAGCTTCAGCTAGTGCGTATGGGAAGCGCTGGCCGTTTTCAACTGTATAGAGCTCTCTCAGCTCCTCGCTTTGGTGCAGGCAGATCGCCGCAGCCATCTGGCTCTGAAGCCAGAGGTGGGCCGCCGCAAGCTTGCCGTAGCGCACCATCGGCAGTCTCTCGTTCAGCAGGTACAGAAGAAAGTGCGGAGGCATTCCCTCAGACATTGGCTTCCCGTCGAATATCTTTCGCCACCCAAACTTCTGTTCCGCCTGAGTCCCCTCTTGAGGTTGATCGTCCGCCACTCTGTTGCCTCCAGCATCCTGAGCCTCGCGCTTGGCTTCACCAGCAATCCTAGCACCGCTCGAACATCCGTTCCCGTGCGCGTAGACTTGCGCCATGGCGCCCGAGGAACGTGAGATCGACGGGGCCCCGCAGGACGAGGACGAGCTCCGCGCGGAGCAGACCCTGCGGCCACAGCAGCTCTCCGACTTCCCCGGACAGGAGCGCGTGAAGGAAGTCCTTCTCATCGCCATCGAGGCGGCGAAGAAGCGCGGGGAGCCGCTCGACCATCACCTCTTCTACGGCCCGCCGGGGCTGGGCAAGACGACGCTCGCGCACATCCTCGCGGCGGAGATGGGGGCGCCCATCCGCACCACCAGCGGGCCCGCCATCGAGCGTCCCGGCGACCTGGCCGCCATCCTCACCAACCTGAAGGAAGGGGACGTCCTCTTCATCGACGAGATTCACCGGCTGGCCCGGGCCGTCGAGGAGATCCTCTACCCGGCGATGGAGGACTTCGCCATCGACCTCGTCATCGGCAAGGGACCGGGGGCGCGCTCGATCCGGCTGCAGCTCCCGAACTTCACCGTCATCGGCGCGACGACGCGCTACGCGATGATCAGCGCCCCCCTGCGCGACCGCTTCGGCTCGGTCTACCGGCTCGACTTCTACGAGCTGGACGCGCTGACGACGATCGTGCGGCGGTCCTCGGGGCTGCTCGGCATCTCGCTCGGGGGCGAAGCGGCGGAGGAGGTCGCGAAGCGCGCGCGGGGCACGCCGCGCGTGGCCAACCGCATCCTGCGGCGCGTGCGCGACTATGCCGAGGTGCGGGCTGGCGGGGCGGCGACGCTGGAGGCGACGCGCGAGGCGATCGACCTGCTGGAGGTGGACGCGCTCGGGCTGGACGTGAACGACCGCCGCCTGCTGCGCGCCATCGTGGAGCAGTTCGAGGGTGGCCCGGTTGGGCTGGAGACGATCGCGGCGGCCATCAGCGAGGAGTCGGACACGGTCTTCGACGTGTACGAGCCGTTCCTGCTGAAGCGCGGGCTGTTGCAACGCACGCCCCGGGGCCGGATGGCCACGGACGCGGCCTGGCGCCACCTCGGGATCGACCCGCCCGCGACGGCGGGCGCGGGCTCGCAGGGCGAGCTGTGGGGAGAAGCTGACGCAAACGAGAGGTTGTCCCTCAACACGCCCGCCGCCCATGATTAGCGCCGCCACACGACTGGCGGGGAGATAAGGCGAACGTGTTCGAGCGAACGGTGCTGCCCAACGGGCTGCGGATCATCACGAGCGAGATGCCGCAGACGCGCTCCGCCACGGTTAGCGTGTACGTGGGCGCGGGCAGCCGCTACGAGGAGGATGCGGAGGCGGGCCTCTCCCACTTCCTCGAGCACATGCTCTTCAAGGGCGCCTCGCGACGGCCGACGGCGCAGGAGATCGCGGAGGCGATCGAGTCGGTCGGGGGGCTGCACAACGCCGCCACCGACCGCGAGCTGACCGTCTACTACGCGAAGACGCCCGACTTCGCCGCCCTCGAGACGATCGACATCCTCTCCGACATGGTCACGGCCCCGGAGATGGACCCGCTCGAGCTGGAGAAGGAGCGGATGGTCATCCTCGAGGAACTGGCGAGCGTGGAGGACAACCCCGGAGAGCTGGCGGCCATCCTCGCCGACGAGACGCTCTGGCCCGACCAGCCTCTCGGGCGGAACATCGGCGGCGCCATGGAGACGGCGCGCACGCTGCCGCTCTCGGCGGTGGAGCGCTACTTCCGGGCGCAGTACGTGCCCTCGAACATGGTGCTCTCGGTGGCGGGCAACATCACGCACGAGGCGGTCGTGGAGGCGGCCTCGCGCTGGCTCGGCCCCACACCGGAGGGAGAGGCGCACGCCTGGCACCCGGTGGAGCCGCGGGGCGAGCGCCCGCGCGTGGGGGTCCGCACCAAGGCCACGGAGCAGGCGCACGTGTGCCTCACGTATCCGGCCCTGCCCCTCGGCCACGACGACCAGTACGCCGCGGGCCTGGTGAGCGCCCTCCTCGGCGAGGGCATGTCGAGCCGGCTGTTCCTGGAGCTGCGCGAGGAGCGCGCGCTTGTCTACGACGTGCACTCCTACCTGAGCGAGTACCGCGACGCGGGCGCCCTCACGGTCTACGCGGGCTGCGACCCCTCGAACGCACGCCTCACGCTGGAGCTCGCCCGCGAGGAGATGGAGCGCTTCCTGCGCGACGCCACCGACGAGGAACTGGAGAAAGGCAAGCGCATGGTGGCGGGCCGCATCCAGCTGCGCATGGAGGACACCCGCGCCGTGGCCGCCTGGATCGGCGGCCAGGAGCTCGTCCTCGACGAGGTGCTGACAGTCGACGAGGTGGTGGCCATGATCGAGAGCGTGACCCTCGACGACCTGCGCCGCGTGGGGTGCGACCTGCTCCGGGCCGAGGCGGCGACGATCGCGGCGGTCGGGCCGTTCGAGGACGACTCGGTCTTCGCCGGCGTCATCTGATGGCGGGCGGGGTCCTGCTCACTGTCCACGTGGCGCCCGTGCTGGAAGGCCGCATCGTCGCCTTCGTGCTGGAGGCGGGCGGACCGAAGGGCCGCTGGCTGCCCTGGACGGTGCTGCCGCAGGGCGGCAACCCCTACGAGTTCGCCTCGACGATCGTGGACGAGTGGTGCGACGGCGCGATGTCGGACCTGCGCCTCGTCGACGTCATCTCGCGGGAAAGGGACGACGGCTGGGAGCTCGCCGTCGTCTTCCGCGCGGAGCTCACGGCCCTGCCCCGCGGGGAGCGGGGCGCGCCGCGCATCTGCGAGGCGCCCGACCTGGCGACCGTACAGGGCTTCGAGGCGGTGGACCTGGAGCGCTGGCTGGGGTCTGGGGCGGAGCCGGGGGCGCGGGCGGAAGGGGACGGCTCGAAGCTCGTGTTCTAGCGGCTAGCGGCTAGGCCAGGACTACCGCAGCCACGATGCCACCGACGA
>DAOUID010000377.1:0-3404 GCA_034428315.1 Dehalococcoidia bacterium | reverse complement strand
CGCCGCAGGGCAAACCCTACCCGGTCTCGGCCGCGCGCCTGATCCCGCCGGTAGGCACGACGTACACCTTCACGGTGTCGGAGGACGAGGCCGCCGCCACGCTCATCACCTACGACCTGAAGCGGGCGCGGCCCTTCGTCCGTCCCAGGCCCGACGGCAAGCCCGATATCGGCGACACCGTCGTCACCACCGTCTTCTCCGTCGAGGCGGACACCCTCAGCTACAACGCCTACGACACGACCGGCGCGGTGACGACGCCAGGCAGCTACGCCTTCCTCTCCGACGCCGACGACACAACCACCGCCGTCACCACCTACGAGGCCCTGCGCGACGGCACCACGACCGCTCTCCTCATCCACAAGTCCGACGCCCACGGCGCCTCACAGGCTGCGCTGTATGACGCGGTGGAAGCCGGCGATCTCTTCGAGTGGCGCCAGGCCGACGACTGCTTCGTCCGCTACACGGTCACCGAGGTCAAGCCCGACCCCACCGGAACCGTCCCCCGCAAACTCCTCGTCGTCGAGTGGATGACCTACGCCTACTCCGGCTGCGCTGGCTCGATCACTGTTGACGGCGCCCGGAGAGTGAGCTGGGCACCCCCAAACATCCGTTCTGCAGATATTAACTCTCCGGTGAGGCACGGACCTTGGCAGTTCCTACCAGCTACTTGGACAGGTCACCTTGAGGCGCCCCAGGCGCTTAGAGAGCACTCCTCTCCCTCGGAGTCATACGACCTGGCGATTGTGCGTAGGCACCCTCTCTGGCTCGAACCGGAACTGCCGGATGGATGGCAGTTGCACTGGGCGCAGGTGGGGTACGAAGGACAAGACGGCATTAATGCAGCGTACCTCAACGCCGAGGGGCAGTTGGCACTCGAGATCCAGATAACGTACCTCAGTCGGACACGCGAGTGGAGATCTTCCACAGTCGATGCAAAAACTCTCATCGTCGAAACGCGCGTGATTGACGGCCACGCAGCGTTCGTCGAATACAGCCCGGCAGACAACGATTCGATCTTTACCCTGGTTCGAATCTACGACAAAGATGAGGGTATCGAATATCTGGTCCTGGGTTATGGTCGAACTCTCAGAGGTGTCAACATAGAGGCTGCTATCACGATTGCCCGGAGCATATACTCTCCTGTTGGGGAAGAATAATAGTGTTCCTTGCTATTGTTCTTCTTCTTAGTCTCCTACTCGGCACCAGTTCGGAAGCACTTGTCTCCAGGATACAGTCAGAAAACTTGGACTCTAGTCCTTCTTTTCAAGTTCAGTCTGGCGGGTATGAATACGATGTACTTTCCGGGGTCCAGTCCCAGACTACCAACACGCTCTCCTCAGCTTGGCACTCGAGTGGTCGAGCCCTCGACCTAGCCTACGGTGCAGAGTTTTCCGTGCAGGCCGCCTTCCGTGGTGTCAGGGGGACAGGCCTAAAGGCAACCTTTCGGGAGAAGACAGTCGGTCTTTGCAAGGGGGTCACCGCTACTATCGTGAACAGCAGCGGCACGACTGTGGCGACGATTCACTACGCCCATGTCATTCGGAGCATTGCCGCAGGGACGGAGAGGGATCTGGGTGTTCTCTCTTCTCCCGGACTTGACGTCGGGAACATCGCATACCCCCACTGGAATAACCCGAGATTGCAGCACTTGCCGATGGATGATGCGCGCCGGGTGCAGTGGCGCGCAATTCATGCCAGTAACCCAGGGAAGGTTGACAACGAAGACTGTCCTAACACCGGACCACACCTGCATCAACACGTGAATCCGGGATCCTCTGGAACTGTCAAGCGGAATCGCGACACGAAAAGTTCCTCGCTCGGCATCTCTCAGCCCTGGGTTTGTGTTTCACCTGCGATGTGGCTTTGGAAGATCGCCTCAACCACAGATACAGCTGAACTTGCGCGAAGGGTGACCATTGCGCCCACCGTGAAGGTTGCTGCCTTTGGCTGGGTGTGCCCGACACTCCGCACCCTGAAGGTCAGGCTGGCCGACGACCAAGGATCGGTACGCATCAGGCCTACCTTGGAGGATGAGCAATTGGCGGCGCTGGTCGAGGATTGGGCAACCCTCACACAGGAGGAGAAGGACAGCGCCAGAGAGGGGGAGGAAGACACTCTGGTCCGCACGATAGTAGACACGCGTACCGGGGACTACGCCGAAGGATGGGACGTGACGCTCACGGCAACCGCACAAGCTAGGTACACCTTCATGGGATGGAGTGATCTTCCCGGCGGCGTCGCGAATTTCGCCGAGACGACGGTCGCCATGAGCGAGGATCGCGAGGTAACGGCGAACTTCGCGTCCACCGCCAGCGTCACGAAGCCGGTGGAGTTCCTGACGCTTGCGGTGGAGACCGATGGGGCGACCGACGACTCGGTGGGTGGCAGCGTGAAGGCCAAGGGCCGGGGCATCGGCCTGGAGGCCACCCCCGATGAGCGAGGCGCGTACTTCCGCGGTGAGATGGTGGATGTAACGGCAGCGGCGAAGGCGGGGTACGAGTTCTCTCGTTGGTCAGGCGGGTGCACGGGGAAGGGCGAGTGCGTCGTGACTATGGACGCGGACACGACCGTCACGGCGCACTTCCAGGAAGCTCGGCCAAGGCTGCGGACCATCGTCGATGCGGCCTGCGGCGCGGTCGGCGCCGCAATCGTCCCGAGCAGCAGCGGGTCGGCACAGGCGGACGAGTTCCTCCCGCCTGGCGTCCAGGATCAGACCTTCGCGCCGGGAGTCACGGTGCGGATCACCGCCAGCAGCACATCGACGTGCACCTTCACGGGGCTTTCAGAGGCAACGGATCTGACGGACGGGTGTACGACCGACGCCAACACCTACACCTGCGACGTGCGGATGACGGAGGACCGGGAGGTGACGGCGAACTTCACGCGTCCGGACACGCACACCCTGACGCTCTCTGCCTCCCTACCCTCTTGCGCCGAGATGAACGCGGTGTCCGATGCCTCGTTCTTCCACCGCGAAAACGACACCGTTCCCAAGGAGTGGTCGGTTCTGCAGGGGGCATCGGTCACGGTGACGGCGACAGTGGCGGACGTGCGGTGCACCTTTGTGCGGTGGACAGGCGTCGAAAGCAGCGCTCCATCGGGAGCGGATAGGAGCGCGGGGGACAGTTCGACAAACGGCTGTGATAACCCATCCTCTTGCGTAGTCGCAATGGACGCCGACCGGGCGGTCGTGGCCGAGTTCACCTACTCGGACACAGCCCCGGCGTTTGCGGTCGAGACGGACAGCCAGACGTTCCAGGTAGGGGTGCTGAAGAGCGTCCAGTTGCCGCAAGCCAGCGGCGGGAACGGCGCCCTGACCTACAGCCTCGATCCTGTGCCGGCGGGCCTCGAGTTCGACTCGGAGACGGCGGAGTTGGCGAGGAAGGCGACGACGACCGGCACGA
>DAOUID010000376.1:0-4087 GCA_034428315.1 Dehalococcoidia bacterium | reverse complement strand
TGAGGAAGGCGAAGACGTAGCCCTCGCCCGACCCGTCGGCGGGGCGCATGAAGCCGGCGGAGACGCGGTAGCCGATGGGCACGGGCGAGGTCCAGTAGCCCGCTTTCTGCCCGTAGACGTAGCCCTCGACGCCGAAGTCGGCGGGGAAGGGCCAGAAGGCCTCGCCGAGGATGGGGCGGGTGGCGAGGTCGAGGACGTAGGCGGTGAACTCCTCGTTGAGCTGCCGGCCCCGGACGAGGGAGACCCAGAAACGAGCCATGTCAGGAGCGGTCATGTGGGCCCAGCGCCAGCTGTGCTCGAACCTCGAGGACTCGGAGACCCCGGCGCGTTCCAGCGTGGCGGCCATTTGCTCGGGGGTAACGAGGTCGTTGAGGAGGTCGGCGTCGATATCGAGGGAGAGCGACATCACGATCTCGATGTGAGGCCGGAGCTCCTCCAGGTCCAGCAGGCCGTCCTGCACGGCGCGCAGGACGGTGGTGACGACGATGATCTTCCCGGAGGAAGCGGTGTACTGGCCGTGCTCGGGCCTGACGTGGATGGAGACGTCGCAGTCGAGATCGACGAGGGAGAGCCCCCAGCCCGACATGCCGTCCATCGTCTCGATGACCGACTCGCGCAGGGTATCGCCGCGCTCCTGGAGACCCTCGCAGCGGGGCAGCCGCGGCTCGGGGGCCGCGGTGGGCGTGGGGGCGGGGGTAGGCGTGGGGGTGGGGTCTGGAGTGGCTGTCGGGGTGGGCGGCGGCGTCGGGGTGGGTGTGGCTGGGGTGGGAGTGGGGGTCCGCTGGGGCGTCGGCGTGGGCGAGGCGATGGGGAGGGGTGTCGGGGCAGGGGTCGGAGAAGGAGGGGTCGCAGGCTGGGTGGGGGTGCTGGGGGAGGCGCCAGGGGTGGGGGGCGCGTCCGGGGCGTCGCCACAGGCCACCAGGAAGAGAAGCGCGAATACGGCAGCGACGGGCACCAGCGATGCCAAAGCTGTGCCGTCCAAACCCCGCCAGTGGGGACTCTACCGGGTTCTCAGTCCTCCTGCTCGCCTTCGGGGACCGCGATCGAGCCGTTGCGCTCGACCTCACCCACGACGAAGTCGCGCACGAGCGGGAAGACCGCGCGCCGCTTCGGTTCGAAGTGGTCTTCCTCCCACGTTCGAATGAGGAAGGCAAAGGCGAAGCCCGCGCCGGCGGCATCCTCGGGGCGGATGTAGCCGGCAGCCACGAAGAAGTCGGGGTCCTCCTCCGGCTTCCAGTAGCCGGCCTTCTGGCCGTACTGGAAGCCATCGACGCCGAAGTCGGTGGGGAAGGTGACGTCGGCCTCGGGAATGACCGCTTCGGACGCGAGATGAAAGAGGTGGGCAGTCCAGCGTTCGTCGAGCTGCTCGCCGCGGAGGATGGAGGCCCAGACAAGGGCGAGGTCGTGCGCGGTGAAGCGCGCGTCGCGCCAGTGCCAGTGCAGGTACGAGTCTCCGGAGACCCCCGCCCGGGCCATCACCGCGCCGACCTGCTCGGGGGTAATGAGGTCGGCGATCTCGTCGGTGTTCTTGTCGAGCGAGTAGTAGAGAACAAGCTCAAGGTTTTCCTCGATGGCCTCGAACTCGAGGAGGCCGTCCTGCACGGCGCGAAGGGCGGCTACGAGGATGACGATCTTCCCGGCTGAGGCGGGGTACTGGGAGTGCTGCGGCCGGATGACGATGGACGAGGCGCAGTCGAGGTCGATGAGGGCGAGGCCCCAGACGCCCTCGTAGTCGGTCATGGTCTCCTCGATCGCAGTGATGAGCTGCGCGCCGCGGGTAGCGACGTTCTCGCAACGGGAAGGCCGTAGTTCCCCGGCTCGCCGCTCCGCCGTGGTGACAGCGCCGCCCGGGACCCCGGTTGGGGTTGGGGAGGGAGTGGCGGCAGGCGCTGGGGAAGGAGTGGCGATGGGGGAGGGGGAGGGGGTTGGGCTGGGTGCGGAGGTGGGAGGGGGCGGGGGCGTAGCGACGGCGGTGGCGGTGGACGATGGCGTTGTCTCGGGGGAAGGGGGAGGCGGGGTAGCCGCCTCGGTCGCTGTGGGCGGGGGCGGAGGTTCGGCGGGCGGCGGGTCGGAGCCGTCCTCCAGCACATAGAAGAGCACGGCCGCGAGCGCCAGGGCTATCGCCAGGAGGAGCGAGAACATCCACGGCCGGAGTCGCATCCCTTCACTGTAGCTGGCTCGATGGCAGGGCCAAGGCAGGGCTGTCTTGTGAGAACCCGGCGGAGGCGGCATAGTCGCGCCGCCGGGCAGGTGGCCCGAGGGGGAAGGCGATGGCTGGACTGAATCTGACGGGAATCGAAGGCAAGGTCGCGGTGGTGACCGGAGCCGGGCGCATGAAGAGCATCGGCCGGAGCATCGCCGTCGAGCTGGCGAAGGCCGGGGCCGACGTGGTCATCACGGGCACGGGACGGCCGCCGGAGCGCTATCCCGACGACGAGAAGGCGGCCGGCTGGCGCGACATCGCCTCCGTGGCGGAGGAGATCGAGGCGGAGGGCCGGCGCGCCCTGCCCCTCGTGAGCGACTCGGGAGACGAGGGTTCCGTTCGGGAGCTGCTCGACGCCACGCTCGCGGAGTTCGGACGCGTCGACTTCGTCGTGAACAACGCGGGGGCGGCGCGCGGCCCCGATCGCGTGCCCGTGGTGGACATGCCGATCGACGCCTGGGACACGGTCATCCGCGTGAACCTGCGGGGCCCGTTCCTGATGTCGAAGATCTTCGGGCAGCAGCTCATCGACGCCGGGAACGGGGGCGTGATCATCAACATCTCGTCGATCGCGGGGAAGGTGCTGGGGCCGAACATGGCCGCGTACGTCGCCAGCAAGGCCGGCCTGCAGGGAATGACCGGCGGGATGGCACGCGAGATCGGGAAGCACGGGGTACGGGTGAACGCCATCTGCCCGGGGCTGGTCGACACCTCGCGCATGGCGGATGTGTTCGACGACCCCGACTTCGCCGCGCGCGCTTCGATGATCCCGATCGGGCGCGCGGGCCTGGGCGAGGACATCGGCTGGGCGACCGTGTACCTGTGCAGCGACCAGGGGTCGTGGATCACGGGCCAGTCGATCAACGTCTGCGGGGGGAACGCGGTCGCGCATTGACGGGCGAGGGAGCGCGCCTGCGGGCGATCGTCGATACGAACCTGCTGGTGGGGGCGCTGGCGCGGCCCGACGGCTCGGCGGCGCGCATCCTGGAGCACTGGCGAGCGGGCGACTTCGAGCACGTGGCCTCGGCGGCGACGCTGCGGGAGGCGGAGCTGGTGGTGGGCGCACGCTGGGTGACGCACATCGCGGACGCGGGAGCGCGGGACGCACTCCTGGCGGAGCTGCGCGAGCGCTCGGTGCTCGTGGAGGCGCCGGTGCTCGACGAGCTCACGCTGAAGGACGCGGGGGACCGGCGGCTGGTGGAGGCGGCGCACGCCGGCGGCGCGTCCTATCTCGTGACCGCCGACCGCGAGGTGCTGCTGATGCGCGGCTACGCCTCGGTCGAGATTGTGACGGCGGGGGAGTTCCTGCGGGCGCTCTCGGCGGGCGCCGGTTGACGCCCCCCGCGGGCGCTCCTACGGTTCGCGCACCCGAGGAGGCGGACCGATGACACTGAACCCGCAGGCGAAGTTTCTCCTTGACCAGATGGCGGCGATGGGCATGCCGCCGATCCACGAGCAGGAGCCGGAGGCCGTGCGCGAGGCGAACCGTCTGCCGCCGGCGGTGCCGGGCGCGACGATGGCGAACGTCGAGGACCGCAACATCCCCGGTCCGGCGGGGGACATCCCGGTGCGCATCTACCGCCCGACCGAGGCCGGCGACCACTCGCTGCTGGTCTGGTACCACGGCGGGGGGTGGGTCATCGGGGACCTGGACGGCGCGGACGTGACGTGCCGCGAGCTTGCGGCGAAGAGCGGCTCGGTGGTGGTGTCGGTCGACTACCGGCTGGCGCCGGAGCACCGCTACCCGGCGGCGCACGAGGACTGCTACGCCGCGACCGTGTGGGCGGCGGAGAACGCGGCCGAGCTGGGCGCCGACGCGAGCAAGCTCGCCGTGGGCGGCGACTCGGCGGGGGGCAACCTGGCGGCGGTGGTGTCGCTGCGGGC
>DAOUID010000375.1:0-2543 GCA_034428315.1 Dehalococcoidia bacterium | reverse complement strand
CTTCGAGCTGGCCGAGCACCTGGGCGACCTTGCCGGCCTTCTGGCCGATGGCGACGTAGATGCAGACGAGGTCGCCGCCCTTCTGGTTGATGATGGTGTCGAGAGCGATGGCGCTCTTGCCGGTGGAGCGGTCGCCGATGATGAGCTCGCGCTGGCCGCGGCCGATGGGGATCATCGAGTCGATCGCCTTGATGCCGGTCTGGACGGGGGTATCGACGCTCTGGCGGAGGGTGACGCCAGGGGCGATGCGCTCGACCGGGCGGCTCTTCGTGGAGCCGAGGGGACCCTTGCCGTCGATGGGGTTGCCGAGCGCATCGACGACGCGGCCGATGAGCTCGTCGCCGACGGGCACCTCGATGATGCGGCCGGTGGCGCGCACCTCGTCGCCTTCCTTGATGTCCTCGTAGTCGCCGAGGACGACGGCGCTGACGGACTCTTCCTCGAGGTTGAGGGCGAGGCCCATGGTGCCGTTGGGGAATTCGAGCAGCTCCGAGTAGCGGGCGTTGGTGAGGCCGTGAGCGCGGGCCACGCCGTCGCCGGCTTCGATGACGACGCCGACGTCGGTGGCGACAGACGGAGCCTCGAACTGCTCGATCTGCTCGCGGAGGATGGATGCAATCTCTTCGGCGCGAACGGCCATAGTGGTTCCCTCTTGTGTGATGCGGCGCTAGGCGCCGCTCAGCTCCTGGCGCAGCCGCCGGAGGCGAGTGCGCACGCTGCCATCGATGAGATGGTCGTCGATACGGAGGACGACGCCGCCGATGATGTCGGAATCGACAGCGGCGGTGGCGGTGATCTGCTTCCCCAGGGCCTGGCCCAGGCGCTGCTCCATGGCGGCGACCTGGTCGTCGCCCAAGGGGACGGCCGTGGTGATCTCGGCCTGCGCGAGACCTTCGTGCTCGTCGGCGAGGCGGCTGAAGGCGTCTGCGATCTCGCGCGCCTCCAGGGTCCGGCCCTTGGCGATGAGCAAGCGGGCGAGGTTCAGCGCAAGCGGCCCCACTTCGAGCGCGCGTTCGGCGGCGGCCTGGCGGTCGGCCACGGGTATGCGCGGCGCGGCGAACCAGGCCGCGGCGTCGGAATCCGCCAGGACAGCGGCGACGTCGTCGAGATCGGCGCGCCACTGGGCGATCGCATCGTCATCGCGGGCGATGGCGAAGGCCGCCTGTGCGTAGCGCTTTGCCGCCTGCCTGTCGGCCATCTAGCTGCGCTCCCCCAGATCGGACTCCGCCAGGGTCTCTTCGATGATGCGCTGGTGGGCATCGTCATCGAGGGACTGGCGGATGACGCGCTCGGCGGCGGTGACGGTGATCTCGGCAAACTCCGCGCGGAGGTCGGCGATGGCGCGGTCACGTTCGAGCTGGATCTCCTGGAGGGAGCGCTCGGCCGCGGCCTCGCGGTCGCGTTCGGCCTGCTGGCGTGCTTCGTCCTGGATGCGGGCCGCCACCTGCTGGGCGTTGGCTACGATCTCCTGACCCTGTCCCCGGGCCTCGGCAAGCTGGGCCTCGATGCGCTCCTGCGCGTCGGAGGCTTCGGCGCGGGCCTGTTCGGCGGCGCCGAGCCCCTCCGCGATACGCTCGCGGCGCTGGTCGAGCATGCGCAGGACCGGCTTGTAGAGGGTGAAGCGCAGGATAAGGAGCAAAACGACAAAGTTGGCGATCTGCGCGACTAACTGCGGCAGATTGATACCGAGAGCGGTGAAAGCCTCGCCCATCGCGAGCTCCCTTCTTCCCGATTGGCGTTTCCGCCGGGCTAGATGACGAACGCGATGATGATGGCGGTCAGCAGGGCGTAGATGCCGATCGCCTCGGCGAAGGCGACGCCCAGAATCATGTTCGTCTGGATGGCGGCGCGAGCCTCGGGGTTGCGTCCGAGGGCTTCCATGGCGCGGCCGACGAGCATGCCGATGCCGATGGCGGGGCCAAGGGCGCCGAGGCCCATGGCGATGCCGGCGCCGATGGCCTTGGCGGCATCGGTCTCAAGCGCGACAAGGAAGAGAAGGTCGAGTACTCCCATGGTTGGTGGTTCCTCCCGTGTTTTTTCTCCCCGCCTCCGCGAGGAGCGATGTGCGAAGGGGCGAGGCTACTGCCCCGGGGTCCCCTGGGATTCCAGTTCGTCGTGGCCGGCTTCGCCTTCGTGGTCGTCGTGCTCCTCGTCGTGGTGTTCAACCGCCATGACGGCGAACACCAGCGTGAGAAGGGCGAAGACCGCGGCCTGGATGAAGCCGACGAAGAGCTCCAGGCCATAAATGATGTCGACGATGAGGAAGGGCAAGAGGAAGGTGAGCATTAATATGAGCACCTCCCCGGCGAAGATGTTGCCAAAGAGCCTGAAGGCGAAGCTGACGATGCGAATGAACTCCGAAAGCAGCTCGAGGATGCCGACGAAGAAGGGGATGAAGCCGCTGAAGTTGAAGAACTTGCCGAGGTAGCTGAAGCCGAGGGTGCGCAGGCCCCAGAACTCGACCATGACGAACGAGATGAGGGCGAGCGCGATCGTGTTGTTGACGTCGCTATAGACGGAGCGGAAAAGCGGGATGATGAGGG
>DAOUID010000374.1:0-2397 GCA_034428315.1 Dehalococcoidia bacterium | reverse complement strand
GCGCAGCGCCACCGTGCAGGCCGGCGGCGCCCAGGTCGTCGCCGTCCTCGACGTTTCCCGGAGCATGGGAGCCACCGATGCCGCCCCCTCCCGCCTCGCCGCCGCCCGCAACGCCCTCGCCGAAGCCTTCGACAGGCTCCGGGGCGATCGGGTCGCCCTCGTCGTGTTCGCCGGCGATGCCCGCGTGCGCTTCCCGCTCACGCGCGACCTCGCCGCCGCCGCCACCGTCGTCCAGAGCGTCGAGGGAGGCACCCTGCTCCTCGAACGCGGCACCAGTGCCGCCTCCGGGCTCGATCGCGCCCGCGAGCTCTTCGACGAGGAGGCGACCGGCGGCCGCCTTGTCCTCCTTGTTTCAGACGGCGAGAACCTCGCGGGCGACCCCATGGCCAGCGCTGCCGCCCTTGCCGCCGAGGGCATCGACTTGCTGGTCGCCGGCGTCGGCACGCCGGCGGGCGGTGTCGTGCCCATCCGCGATCTGATCACGGGAGAGCTGCGGACGCTCAGGAACCGGGACGGCGAGGCGGTCATCTCCCGCCTCGACGAGGCGGGCCTTCGCGCCATCGCCGCCGCCGGCGAGGGTCGCTACCTCGGCGCCAACCCCGCCGACCTGCCCGCCGCCGTCCGCTCCCGCGTCGCCGGCCTCGACCAGGCCTCCTACGCAGCCACGACCATCTCCGTCCCCATCGAGCGCTTCCACTGGTTCGCGGCTGCCGCCCTCGCTCTCGCCCTGCTCGCGACCGCGGTCGAGTGGCGAGCTTTCGCCCCCTGGCGGCGGGCGGCGGCGCTCGCGCCGGTCGCCGTTGCTGTCCTCGCGATTTCGGCCTGCGCCACTGCCGCCTACGACCTCAACGAGCGCGCCCTCCAGGCCGTCGACGAGGGCGACCTCGATGCCGCCATCGAGCTGCTCTACGAGGCGCAGGCCGAGGATCCCCGCGATGGCCAGGTCGCCCTCAACCTCGCCGCCGTCCTGCACGAGGCCGGCCGCTACGAGGAGGCGGTCCCCGTCGCACGACGCGCGCTCGCCGACCGCGACGCGGCCATCGCCGCGGCCGCGCACTCCAGCCTTGGCCACCACCTCTTCGAGCTGGGCGAGCTCGAGGAGGCGCTCGAAGCCTTCGGCGCCGGGCTGCTGCTCGCTCCCGACGATGACGTCATGCGTCGCGACTACGAGGTCGTCTGGCGCCTCCTCCACCCCGAGCCCCCGCCCGACCAGGGCGTCCCGGAACCCTCCGAGGGCGACGACTCCGAGGACGGCGAGCAGCCGCCCGACTCCGCCCAGCCCGCCCCCGGCGCCGGTGACGTCTCCGCAGGTGAGGGCGAGGGCGAGGGCGGCCAGCAGGGCCTCTCCCCCCAGGCGCTCGAACAGCAGCTCGCAGCCATCGACGCGCAGATTGCCGAGCTCCGCGACGAAGCCGGGGAGGTGTTGAGCGCCCGCGAGGCCCTTGCCCTCCTCGAGCTGCTCGAGGAGCGCAGCCGCCTCGCCGCCCAGAACCCCGTTCGCGGCGTCTGGAGCGATCCCACCGACTATTGATCGACCCCGTACGCTTGTGGGGGGTCTGGCATGAGCGACACCGCTCCCGGGTTCGGCGAGATCATCGCCCAGTTCGCCTTCGATGCCCCCTGGTACGGCCTGCTTCTGGCCGCCGCCGGGTTCTACGCCGTCGCCTGGCTCCGCGTCAGGAGCGAACGCCCTCGCCGTCCGCCCGCTGGCTGGCGCCTCGCCGCCTTCATGCTGGGCCTGGCGCTTATCTTCGCGGCGACGCAGTCACCCCTCGAGCACTACGGCAACCAGCTCCTCTGGGCGGACTTCGGCGGGATGCTGCTCCTCACCATGATCGCCCCGCCCCTCATCCTGCTGGGTTCGCCCCTCACCCTCGCCTTCCGCGCCAGCGGGTCCCGCGGGCGTGCCCGCCTGCGGCGCTTCTATCGCGGCCGGGTCATGCGCGTCATCGCCATGCCCATCGCCGCCTGGCTCCTCTTCGCCGTGGTCACCTACGCCTGGCAATTCATGGGCATCGCCGAGGACGCCGCCGCCAACGTGTTCGTCCGCGACGTGCAGCAGCTCTCGCTGCTCGCCGTCTCCCTGCTCTTCTGGTGGCCCGCCCTCTGTGCCGACCCCGTGGCCTGGCGCATGAACCACCCCCTGCGGGTCCTCTACGTCGCCGTCGAGATGACCCACAAGGGCCTCTTCGGCGGCATGTTCCTCAGCCTCAACACCCCCGTTCACGAGACCTTCGCGGCCAACACCCCTGCCTGGGGGCCCTCGCCCATGATGGACCAGCGCCTCGCCATCCTCGTGCTCTGGGTCGGCGGAAGCCTCGTGTTCCTGGTGGCCCTCGCCGGCATCGCCGTCAGCTGGATCCGCTACGAGGCCCGCCAGTCCCACCGTGTCGACCG
>DAOUID010000373.1:0-7806 GCA_034428315.1 Dehalococcoidia bacterium | reverse complement strand
GGTGACGGGCTGGTCGGAGAGCAGCTGCAGCGGGGAGACCTGCACGGTGACGACCAGCGGGACCACTCCCACCCGCACGGTGACGGCCAACTTCGGCAAGCGCACCTGCACCGTGGGGGTGGAGGTGGGCACCGGCTCGGGCACGGTCGGCGGTGGCGGTCCCGTGCAGTGCGGGACCTCGGTGAACATCACTGCCTCGGCAAGCGCCAACTACTGCTTCGGCAACTGGGACGGGCTGCTGGGCATCTCCGGCACGCCCCGCTCGACCGTCTGCTCCGAGAGCGGCGACACGAGCGTGGAGCCGACCAACAGCGGCGTCCTCACGGCGAACTTCACGCGCCAGAGCTGCAAGGTCACGGGCAGCCCCAGCCCTCCCGGCGGTGGCACCGTGGAGGGCGGTGACACCGTGAGCTGCGGTGAAGACGTCACACTCACGGCCAGTGCCGAGTCCGATTACCGCCACAGCGGCTGGTCCGGCGGCGGCTGCAGCGGCACGTCTTCGACCTGCACGGTGACGACGGCGGGCCGGTGGGGTGTGAGTATCCCGACGGTGAGAGTCAACGCCCTCTTCACCCGCCAGTACACGCTGACGGTAAACGGCGGAACCGGTTCGGGAACCTACGACGCCAACACCCGGGTGTCGATCTCGGCGCCCGCGGCGCAGTGCGTGCTGGGCTTCTCCCTGATCTTCGACCGGTGGAGCGGCGACTCCACGAGCACCTCGCGCACGACGACCATCTACATGAGCCGCGACAAGACGGTGACGGCCACCTACACCGCGTCGACGACACCCTGCACGCTCGCGGCGTCGCCGGACGGAGATAGCGACGGACCGGAACGAAGCGTGGCCGACGCAGCCGAGCGCCCACCGCTCTCCCTGCTGGTGATCTCCGACGGAGCCACGGACGCCCTGGACCTCGAGTGGCTCGGCGGTCCCCTGAACGCAAGCGGCTGGCAGTACCGCATGCGAGCGGCCGGCGCGGAGACCTGGGGTGACTGGACGGACATGCCCGCCAGCACCGGGGACACTCGCGCCTACCGCGTCTCCGGCCTCAACGGCGCCACCGGCTACCGCTTCCAGGTCCGCCCCGTCCTGGGAGGCGTGGAGGGCACGCCGTCGAATGCCACCGACGGAGCCACGCAGGACGCAGGCGCCACCCATCCCCGGATCGCCGCCCACCACATCGCCGAGGGCGACGGCGAGACGCAGTGGCGCCTCCACGACCTGGCCTTCGTGATCACGATCCCCGACGGGATGCGCCTGCGGGCGGGCGAAGCGGGCCAGACGAGCGTGACGGCCCAGGACATGGGGAGCGGCTCCTACCTGACCCTCTCGACGGCCGGCGCCGAGCTGGGGCGGGAGGTCCTGGCCGACCCCGTAAGGAACGTGGGTGCGCTCTTTGACCAGATCATCGCCTCCGTCACGGCCAGCTCCAGCGAACGGGAAACGTCAGACGACCAGCCCTGAACAGACAGGGCGCACGCGCACCGCCCAATAGCAACGAACCAGCAGGCCCGAAGCCCGGCTCAGGGCACTACAGTGCCAACGGCAACGTCAGAGCGAAGGTTCTCCAATTTGTCCAGTCTGGTGGCACAAGCTGGACTCGGACAGGTGGGAACTATGACACCGCAGCGACGCACCCTCGGAGAGGATTGCGTCCGTGGCGGTAATAGAGCTGTGATGCAGAGAGACCGGTAGAGTGGAGAGCCGAGGCCCACATGGACGGGGAGGTTGCTGTTGACCTTCGGCAAGCTCGCGTCTGCATCCGGCGCCGTGCTCGCACCGGCCATGGCGGCCGCGCATGAGGCCGTCTCCGTGCCGCAGAGGCCGCCGACCCGGAGCCAGGCTGATCCCGGAGCCGTTGGATGGGGTCTTCGCAGAAGCCGTTGTTGGCATAGGTGGGATACATAGAGTGAAGCTGGGGCTGGTTGACACTGCGGGTTCGCTTTCCAGAAGAGCCAAGGTTGGCATGATGGCAGCCCTGGCAGCGGTTGTCGCGGGCCTGCTGTTCGTCCCCGTGGTGGTTGCCGCGCAGGAACCCCCGGAGCAGGCGGCAACCGCGAGCGTTGAGGTGACGGTCTGGCGCCGGGTGGCCAACCCATCCCTGCTCTACGTCAGCACACGCCCCGAGGGCGGTACGTGGCGCACGTTGAATACGCCCCTCGACATGTCCCGCCGGAGCAGCTCCGGCCGCTTCCACCAGAGCAACGCCGTGACCGTCGAGGTGCCGCTGTCCGGCGGTACGACCGCCAACGTTGAGGTGACGGTGTGGCGCCGGGTGGCCAACCCATCTCTGCTCTACGTCAGCACACGCCCCGAGGGCGGTACCTGGCGCACGTTGAATACGTCCCTCGACATGTCTCGCCTGAGCGCATCGGGCCGCTTCCACCAGAGCAACGCCGTGACCGTCGAGGTGCCGCTGCCGGCAACGCTGACCACCGCATCCGACCGTGCCGCCCTGGTGGCGCTGTACAACGCCACCGACGGCCCCAACTGGACCTACAACACGAACTGGCTGAGCGACAGGCCCATCGGGGAGTGGTACGGCGTAGGCACCGACAACGACGGTCGCGTGGTGCGATTGGGCCTGGGTGCAAGGTGGGGAGATCGCGGGGAGCCGTTGGGTGGCAACAACCTGTCGGGCACGATCCCCGGGGAGATCGGCAACCTGACCAGGCTAGGGTCGCTGTGGCTCGAAGACAACGACCTGTCGGGCGCGATTCCAGCAGCAATCGGCAACCTGACCAACCTCAGGATACTGAGCATGTGGAACAACAGCCTGTCGGGTCCGATTCCCGCGGAGATCGGCAACTTGACCAACCTCAGGGAACTATCTCTGGGCGGCAACGCTCTCACAGGTCCGATCCCTGCGGAGATCGGCAACCTGACCGAATTGGTCGGGCTCGGGCTGTCCGGTAATGACCTGGAAGCTGGACCAATTCCTGCAGAGTTCTCCAAGTTGGCGCACCTGGAGAGGCTACATCTCGACAATGGGCAGTGTGCCTCCGAGGAACTGGAACCCTGGCTGCGCGCGCAGAGGTTGGACGTAGCCCCCTGCCCGCCCACGCCCACGCCCACGCCCACGCTAACTTCCATCGTTTCGACCTTCACCGACTCGACCGGGCGGACAATCAAGTTTCGCGTCGGTTACCGGGCCCACTGGGATCTGAGCGAGCCGCGCGGCGCCCTGGTTTCGTTTCACGGAAACAATCCAGGAACAGAAGACGACATGTTGAGCTCCTCATATCTACTTGCCGACACACTTGAAAACGGCCTGTTGTTTGTCAGCGTCGCGTCGCCATCTTCCAGAGAACACTCCCGCGACGCCCCACGTCAGGGGCCTCTGTTTGGTCACAGGCTGCATGGCAGTGGCGTCCGAAATTGGCTTCCCGAGGACGTTCGGCTCATTCACGAACTGCTGCAAAACGACCTGGGTGGAGAGGCCGCCATCGACCACGACCGGATCGTGTTTGAGGGGGGCTCAATGGGTACCGTGTTTCTGGTCAGGTTCCTCGAACGCTATTTCGGCGTGTATGGAGGTGGCTTCTACGCATGGTGCGGCAACCTGAATTGGCATGCTCCTCCTCCGCGAGCGACCATCCCGTGGTCCCCCACGATTCCATGGTCCGAACACACAACGCAGTTGGTCGCGCAGCGCATGCGCGTATTTGTGGAATCAACGACCGAAGACTTCCTCTACGACGGGGCCGTGACGATGCGGGATTACTACCGGGACGTGCTCGGACTGGACACCCGGTGGGATCTCGACGAGCCCGGCGGCCATTGTTCGAGAGGCGCAACCCCCATAAGCACGATCGTGCAGTGGCTGTCCGAAATGCCCCGCACGCAGGCCTCAGCAGGCACAGTCGACGACCACGATGGCGACGGTCTGGTGAATGCCCTCGACCCTGACGACGATAATGATGGAGCACTGGACGTCATCGATGCGGCGCCCCTGGAACCGAGGGACTGGCTCGACACCGACGTGGACGGGATCGGCGACTTCGCCGACCAAGACGCCGATGGTGACGGCATCGAGAATAGGCTCGACGCCTTCTCGCTAGACCCAACGGAGTGGCAGGACAACGACGGAGACGGCATCGGCGACAACAGCGATTTGGACGATGACAACGACGGCGTCCCCGACAGCGCCGATGCGGCCCCCCTGAGCGGCCCCAGGAATGACCAACTGGCGTTCAAACCTGTCCAGTGGATCGGATGGGCATTTGTAGGGGATAGCAGTGCCGGGCGGCGTGCCCGTGTCCACCCCCGCCAACCCGCATCGGTCACCTACCCGGAAGCCTTCGGAAGCCGCCAATCCTGGCACTCCATCCGTTTGGGCAGTGGCGCCAACCGCGTGTTCGAGATCATGATCGATTCCTATGAGCGCAGGGAGTCGTGCAAGGACGTCCTCCTTCCTGCATTCTGCGACCCACGGGAAGGAGGGCGGTACTACTACGAGGAGTGGTCGCACAAGATATACATCGACAAGAACCGCAACCGGGATTTGACCGACGACGGCCCTCCCCTTGTCATGGCGAGGAACGCGGACAGTGTCGACACACCCTCAGAGGTTCATCCTGCGGTCGTCACGGTCCTTAAGGTTCCCTACAGCACGGGGGAGCAACTGCCGTACAGGCTGTTCCTGTATCCGGCCGGCCTGCCCGGCAGCATCCGCCTCCACTATGTAGGGGCAAGCAGGTGGATGGGTCTGGTATCGGTTCCCGGCGGTGAACCGGTCCTGGTGGGAACGGTCGACGCAAACCTGGACGGAGTATTCAATACCGGATCGATACGGCACGTCGGGTCCCGGCCCTTTGCTTTCTTTGGCGATGTGCAGGATTTTGCCTGTGTCGACACGAATCGGGACGGCTGGCTGAACGAATGCGATCCCGACCGCGCGACGGAGGCGACAGACACCTTTGAACCCATTTACGCCAACAGGCCGTTCACGCTGGACGGGCGCACCTACACGCTCGAAATCTCGCCGACGGGCCACACGGTGCAGATCCGCTAGTCGGCGCCAGCCGGTCCGCCACCTGCGTTGCCGCCCGTTCGCCGCTGAAGAGGGCGCCGTTCACCGACGGGATGCCCATGTAGTCGCCTGCCAGGAACAGGTTGTCGATGCTCCCGGCAAGCTGCTCCGGGATGTTCGCCAGTGCGGCGAGCATTCCGGGCGTGCCCATGCACAGGGCCTCTTCCCAGCGGTAGATACGGTAGAACAGACCCTCGTCGTCCTCGGGGAGCGCCGACCCTGAAGGAGCTTTCCGGCGAGCGGCCCCCAACAGCTCGCGCTTGATCTCCTCGTCAGCGAGGGGGATGAGTTCCCTGCCGCGGTCGCGCCCGATGAGCAGGTCGAGAAGGCTCCTGCCGGGAGGCGCGCAGGCCGGCCTCGTTGAGCCGGGAGAGGCGCTCCCGAAGCGAGGTGATCTCTTGTTGGAGTTCCTCGGCGGGTCTCATCCCACGCTCCTCTGGTCCTGGGTGTGATCCATGGGATTCGGCGCGATGTGGGCCTGATTCCAGCAACTGGCCCCGAATAACACGAGAATGCACGGATTCTGGGATAAACGACACAAGAACCACATGGCCGAACGGTAGAGACAGCGACGAGCTGACCTACACCATCGAGTCGGGCAACGGTGACAGGACGTTCGCAATCAGCAGCACCGGCGCCATCACCGTGGCGGGCCCGCTCGACCACGAGATGGACTCGTTCTACGAGCTCACGGTGCACTGGCCAGTAGCCCCGTCACGATCCTTAGAACAATTGAGCGAGAAGGAGCTTCGTCGTGTCGGAACTGTCCCCCATGGCTGATCGGATGCTGGAAGCCACCATCGAACAGGGTGAACCGATACGAGTGAGGCACCGATTGAACGGGTCGAGGGTGGACGTTGGGGAGATGGAATTCGCCCCGGGTGACCGTCGGGAACTGGTCATCGCTAAAGCTGCCATAGGGGAGCTCTGTGACGCTGGTTTGATCCGGGGTCACGTGCACAGAGGGTGGCGGGCGTTGGGTCAGGTGCGTTCTGAGCCTTTGGCCGCGTCTGGCCATCCCGCTGCCGGCGGCGCGCGGTTATGGCAAGACAGCGTGTCGCGATGCTGGCCATGAGGCCCATAGCTCCTATAGGTGAAGCTCAAGCGCCAGCGTGAAGGTTCTCGATTTTGTCCAGTCTGGTGGAGCTGGGGGGATTCGAACCCCCTACCTTTTGACTGCCAGTCAAACGCTCTCCCAATTGAGCTACAGCCCCACGAGGGAGGCGATCGTAGCAGGCAGGTCGCTCTCGGTCCCGCAAATCAGGCGGCGCGAGGAGGATAGTAGACATAGAAGGCATGGCACGGGGTCGGGCGCGGGCGTAGACTGAGAGGCGGTGGGGTGTCGACCGGGTTCTCGCGTCGACTGCCTTGGTTTCTCACAAGGAGAGCTTGATGCGAGCAGAGACCAGCGATGTCGCCTTTCGACTGCTACTCGCCCTGGGTGAGAGCTGGGACGCCCTCCAACGAGCTTCGATCGACCCCTCCTCCAAAGGCCTCTATCTCACCAAGGAATACCTCGGCGGCTACACCCGCTTCAGCGCCGGTCCCTCGACAAGCCCCCGCCTGATCGTCGAGTGGAACGAGTCGACGCGGCACCTGCGAGTGCTGCGCTGCCACGAGTGGCCGGGGTTCGAGGCGGCCATCTCGAGCACGGTCGCGTACGTGCGCGAACAGGCGCGCGAGCAGGGCATCATCGACAGCGTCGACGACCAGTTCGTGCGGGCCTGCCAGGAACCGGCCGCCCCCGCGCGCCGGACCGTGCTTCCGGGAGCCATGGACAATACGCGCGAGCCGGAGCGCCGCCGGGCCTAGCGGCACCAAGGCACACCGGAGGGAGCACTGCCAGCGGCCCGGGCCCAGGCCCGGGCGTTTTGCTGCCTAGCGCATGATCTCCGGGTCGGCGGGGGTCTCGGCGTGTCGGGGAGTGCGGCGGGGCTGGCTGGTCATGCGCCGGCGCCAGTGGGCGAAGCGATCGGTGAGGTCGGCTACGCGCCGCTCGATGCGTCCGCGCACCCAGGCGTGCGTGTCGCCGGTGTTGCGGTAGCGGTCGCGGCGGCGGTTGAGGCGGCGGCGGGGGCGCTCCCGCTGGATGGCGGTCAGGGAGCGGACCACGGAGCGCCGCAGGAGGAGCGAGGCCTCGTCGTGGTTGGTGTGGGCGCCTTCCCCCGGCTCGGGCACGATACTGTCGACGATGCCGAGGCGGAGGCAGTCGTGGGAGGTGAGGCGCAGGCGCTCGGCCACCTCGTCGACGCGTGCGGCTTCGCCGTAGAGGCGGCGGGCGGCGTCCTCGGGCGAGACGACTTCGTAGACGGCGTTCTCGAGCATGAGGACGCGGTCGGCCACGGCCATGGCGACGGCAGCCTCGGAGGCGCCCTCGCCGGTAATCACGGCGAGCGAAGGTGACTGCAGGCGCAGCATGTCGCGCATGCAGCGGGCGATCGCGTCGCCGAGCCCGGCTTCTTCGGCGGCAAGGTCCGGGCGGGCGCCGTCGGAGTCGAGGAAGGTGATGAGGGGAAGCTTGAACTTCTGCGCGAGGCGCATCGCGCGGCGGGCCTTGTGGAAGCCGGCCGGGCCGATGGCTCCCGGCGCGGCAAGGCCCTGGAGCCGGTTCTGGCCGACGAGGATGACGGCCTCGCCGCCGAGGAGGCCCAATCCGGCGCTGATGGAGGAGTCGTCCTCGCCGCTGCGGTCGCCGTGGATCTCGACGAAGGTGGTGGTGATGCGGCGGATGAAGTCCGGCGCGGTGGGGCGGTTCTCGTGGCGGGAGAGC
>DAOUID010000372.1:0-2290 GCA_034428315.1 Dehalococcoidia bacterium | reverse complement strand
TGCGAACGGTTGCCGCTTGCTCTCTCGAACCCTACTATTGGCCGGCAAATCTCCCACAACCAGGACCAGAAACACCCAAAATGACAGTTTTGCAGCTTTTCCCGGGAATGCCTCGCGCGCTTCTCGCCCTCTCCCTTGTTGCGCTCTTGAGCGCGGCCCTTCTCGTGGCCTGTGGTGGCGACGACGAACCCGCCCCCACCCCTGCCCCGACCCGGGCGGCCACGCCCGCGGCCACCCAGCCTCCCACCGAAGCGCCCACCCAGGCGGCAACGCCCGAGCCGACGGAAGCCCCCGCGCCGGAGCCGACCGAAGCCCCGCCTGCCCCCGGCTACCCCCGGGATGTGGTCGACCTCTTCGATCGCACAGTCACCATCCCCGACCTCCCAACGGCCATCGTCGCCCTCAGCCCCACCGCCACCGAGCTCGTCTATGCCGTCGGTGGCACCGTCGTCGGCCGCACCCGCACGGTGAACTACCCGCCCGAGGCCCTTGAGGCAACCGACGTCGGCAACGCCTACCAGCCGAATGCAGAGGCGATCCTGGCCCTTGAGCCCGACCTCGTCGTGGCCGACTCCACTATCCACATCGCTCCCGACGTCCGCGACACCCTTGAGGGCCTCGGCGTTCCCGTCATCTTCGCCGGGGCCGCCAGCGTCGACGAGGTGCTGACCGGCCTCACCCTGCTCGGCGAGGTGCTCGACAACCCCGATGGCGCCGCCGAGGCCGTCGCCGCCATCGAGGCCGCCCGCGAGGCCGCCCGCGAGGCCCTCGCCGGCCACGATCTCTCCGCCGTCATCCTCATCGGCGACCGCGACCGCAACCTCTACGCCGCCAAGGGCAGCAGCTACGGCGGCTCCATCCTCGACCCCCTCGGCTTCCTCAACCCCGCCGACGTCCAGCCGGACTCGGGCCCCTTCCCCGGCTTCACCCGGGTCGCGCCCGAGGCGATGCTCGAGTACGACCCCGTGTTCATCTTTACCGTCACGCCCGCCCCGCCCCCCGCCCCCCGCCTGAGCGCCATGCTCGGTCTCTTCCCCGGTTTCAGCGGCCTCCAGGCGATGACGAACGGCCGCGTGATCGAGATGGACGTTTATCTTCTCGTGCAGGCGCCGGGCCCGCGCGTGGTCGAGGCCTTCGCCGCCATCGTCGCCGCGGTCGCCGGCAGCGAGGAATAGTCGGGAGCGTCACGATGACGGGGGCCACGGCCGAGGCGCAGGGGGCACTGTCGTTTCTGGTGCCCCGCGGCAAGTCCCGGAAGCACGTCGCGCTCGCCTGCGCGGGCGTCCTCGCCCTGGCCCTCATCGGCCTCCTCACCATGATGCTCGGGGCCGTCAACCTCTCGGCGGGCGAGGCCCTCAGCGGCCTCGCCGCCGGTTCCGACCAGCTCTCCGGGCTCGTCGTCGGCCAGATCCGCCTTCCCCGCTTCCTCGATGCCATCCTGGTCGGCGGAGCGCTCGGCGTGGCCGGCGCGCTCCTCCAGGGCGTGACCCGTAACCCCCTCGGCGATCCCACCATCTTCGGGCTCACCGCTGCCGCCGGCCTCGCCACCGCCACCGCCATCTCCATCAATCCCCAGATCCCCCAGTGGGGTGTTGCCCTCGCCGCGATGGCCGGAGGCCTCGGCGGCGCCGGCATCCTCTTCGTCATCGCCTATCGCGGCGCGGTCTCGCCCGTCAGGCTCGCCCTCGCCGGCGTTGCCCTCTCCGCCCTCTTCGGAGCCATCACGGTCGCGCTTCTTGCCAGCGTCAGGACGTTCATCCAGACCACCCTCGGCTTCCTCGCCGGCGGCCTCTACGGCGCCGACTGGGCCGACCTCAACTCCATCCTCCCCTACGCTCTCCCCGCCCTCGTCGCCGCCGTCGCCCTCTCCGGACGCCTCAACGTGCTCTCCCTCGGGGACGATGTTGCCACGGGCCTCGGCGTCCTCGCCGACCGCACCCGCCTTGCCGTCCTCGTCGTCGCCGGCGTGCTCACCGCCTCCGCCGTTGCCGTTGCCGGCCTGGTCGGTTTCGTGGGACTCCTCAGCCCCCACGTCGCCCGCTACATCGCCGGCTCCGACAACCGCTACCTCATCCCCGCCTCCGCCCTCGTCGGCGCCATCATCGTGACCGCCGCCGACCTCGTGGCCAAGCTCGTCATCAGCCCCTCCGAGATCCCCATGGGCATCATCACCGCCGCCCTGGGCGCTCCCTTCCTCCTCTACCTCGTGCGGTTCAAGGTGTAGCCGTGCGACTCACCTCCGAGCACCTCAGCCTGCGCTACAACGGCCGGGACGCCGTCCACGACGTCT
>DAOUID010000371.1:0-5977 GCA_034428315.1 Dehalococcoidia bacterium | reverse complement strand
CCGTTCGTAGCTCAACGCTTGTTCTAGGAGGAGGTCACCTCCTGCGCTAGATGGGGTTGGCTACTACTACTATGGTCGTCCATGCGCATCACCTCCTTCCTTGTCACTCACGATAAAGGCCGGACCGCGTGATGGCTAGAGCGGCCTTAATTCTTTGCCCGCGCTTCCGCGTGTGAGGGAGCCCCTTTATTCTGAGCGGGCGTGTGCGGCGCGTGGCGTTGATGCGCCAAATCTATGCGTCGCGCAGAAAGGGGCGGACCTTGGTCACGCCCGTCACGATGAAGCAGCTCCTTGAAGCCGGTGTTCACTTCGGCCACCAGACACGGCGCTGGAACCCGAAGATGCAGCACTTCATCTTCACCGAGCGCAACGGCATCCACATCATCGACCTGCAGCAAACGGTTACGCGGCTGGACGAAGCGATCGACTTCGTTCGCGAGGTGGTGGCCGGCGGCAACGACGTTCTCATCATCGGCACCAAGAAGCAGGCCCGCGAGACGGTCGAGCAGGAGGCGCAGCGCGCCGGCCTGCCGTACGTGAACAACCGCTGGCTTGGCGGCACGCTCACGAACTTCCGCACGATCCAGGCACGTATCCGGCACATGCGCGACCTCGAGGACCGCACGGAGCGCGGCGAATTCGCGCGCCGCGCGAAGAAGGAGCAGCTCGACATCGCGAACGAGATCGAGCGGCTCAACCGCTACTTCGGCGGCATCAAGTACCTGGACCGGCTTCCCGGGGCCGTCTTCGTCATCGACACGATGAAGGAGGCGATCGCGGTGGCCGAGTGCGAGCGGCTGGGCGTCCCCATCGTGTCGCTGGTCGACACGAACTGCGACCCGGACCCGATCGCCTACCCGATCCCGAGCAACGACGACGCAATCCGCGCGATCAAGCTCATCCTGGGCAAGATCGCCGACGGGGCGATCGAAGGGCGCGCGGCCCGCGAAGCGGGCGTGGGCGCCGAGGCCTACAGCGAAGAGATGGCGCAACTGGCGGCCGCCGAAGAGGCGGAAGCCGCCGAGGCTGCGCCGGAAGCACCAGCAGTAGAAGAAGAACCGGTCGCCGCGGCGACCGCAACGGCATCAGAGGAGCAGACCACTGGCTAGCATCTCAACGGCGATGGTGAAGGAGCTGCGCGACGCCAGCGGCTCCGGGGTAATGGACGCGAAGCGCGCCCTGGAAGAGGCCAACGGCGACATGAAGGAGGCGGCGGTCATCCTGCGCGAGCGGGGCCTGGCTGCGGCCGCCAAGCGCGCCGAGCGCGAGACCGGGCAGGGCGTTGTCGACACCTACATCCACGCAGGCGGCCGCATCGGCGCGCTCGTGGAGGTGAACTGCGAGACGGACTTCGTGGCGAACACGGATGAGTTCCGCACGCTGGTGCACGAGATCGCGATGCAGGTCGCGGCGATGAATCCCGCCGTGGTCTCGGCGGACGACCGCGAGGCCGGGCTGGAAGGCGCCGACGAAGAGGTCGCGCTGCTGAGCCAGCCCTGGGTCAAGGACGGATCGAAGACGATCTCGGAGCTGGTCCAAGACTCGATCGCGAAAACGGGGGAGAACATCCGCGTGCGGCGTTTCGCACGCTTTGAGCTGGGATCCTAGCGAAGGGGGAGCCGTGACCGAGGCGCACCGGCGCGCGCTCGTGAAGCTCAGCGGTGAGGCCCTGATGGGCGACCGCGAGTTTGGCATCGATCCCGACACCATCAAAGGTCTCGCCAGTCAGATCGCGCGCGCCTCGGGCGACGGCATCGAGGTCGCGATCGTGGTGGGCGGCGGCAACTTCTGGCGGGGCCAGGCCGCCGCGGAAACGGGCATGGATCGGGCCACGGCCGACTACGCCGGCATGCTCAGCACGATGATGAACGCGCTCGCGCTCCAGGACGCGCTGGAGCACGCGGGCGCGGAGGTGCGAACCCAGACCGCACTGACGATGGCGCAGATTGCCGAGCCCTACATCCGGCGGCGGGCGATCCGGCACCTGGAGAAGGGGCGAGTCGTGGTCTTCGCCTCCGGAACGGGCAATCCCTTCATGACGACGGACACGGCCGCCGCGCTGCGCGCCATCGAGGTCGACTGCGAGACGCTGCTGATGGCGAAGAACGGGGTCGACGGCGTGTACGACGCCGACCCGGCGACTTCGCCGGACGCCAGGCGGTTCGAACAGCTGAGCCACCTGGAGGCGATCCAGCGCCGGCTGCAAGTGATGGACAGCACGGCGCTGAGCCTGTGCATGGAGCACGAGCTGCCGATTGTCGTGTTCGACGTGCGGGCGCCGGACAGCATCTACCGGGCGCTCCACGGTGAGCGCATCGGGACGACCGTGAGCGCGGGAGCGCTCACCGAGCCTGCCCATCCGGGCTAGAACGAGAGCAGACGCATGGCCGACCCAGACGAGATCATGCTCGACGCGGAGCTGCGCATGGACGGCGCCGTGGAGGCGTTCCAGCGCGAGCTCGCGGGCGTCCGCACGGGGCGGGCGCACCCCAGCCTGATCGAGGGCCTGCAGGTGGAGCACTACGGCCAGACGCAGGCGCTCAACCAGCTGGGCACGATCAACGCCCCCGAGGCGCGGCTGCTGGCCGTGCAGGTATGGGACGCAGGGGCGGTGCAGTCGGTGGTGAAGGCGATCCAGACCTCCGACCTCGGCCTGAACCCGAATATCGACGGCCAGCTCATCCGCCTGCCGATCCCGCAGCTCACCGAGGAGCGCCGCCGCGAGTTCGTGCGGCTCGTGCACCAGAAGGCGGAGGACGCGAGGGTGGCCGTGCGCAACGTCCGGCGGCACACGCACGATGACCTGCGCAAAGGCGAGCGTGGCGGCGACATGACGCAGGACGACCTGCGGGACTACGAGACCGACCTGCAGAAGCTGACGGACACGCACACGGGGCTCATCGATGAGGCGATGAAGCGCAAGGAGGAAGAGCTCCTTGAGCTATAGGCTGGCGCAGCGCGCGGGGACGGAATCCCGAACCGACCCGGGCGGCGATCGCATCTCGCCGCTGACGGGCGGGCGCGTGCCCGGCCACATCGCCATGATCATGGACGGCAATGGGCGCTGGGCCACGGAACGGGGCCTGCCGCGCGCCGCGGGCCACCGCGCCGGGGCCGAGAACATCCGCCGGGTGATCGAGCGCTTCGCCGAGCACGACGTGCGCTACGTCACGCTGTTCGCCTTCTCGACGGAGAACTGGAACCGCCCGGCGAGCGAGGTCTCGGTCATCTTTCAGCTCATCGACCGCTTCCTCAAGCGGGAGCTGGACAACATGCAGCGCGACAACGTGCGCGTGCGGCACTTCGGCCACCTGGAACAGCTCCCCGGGCCGCTGGCGGCGCGCATCCTCGACGCCGTCGAGGTGACGCGCGCCAACGACGGCCTGATGCTGAACATCTGCCTGAGCTACGGGAGCCGGGACGAGATCGTGACGGCCGTGCAGCGGATCGCCGCGGAGGGCATTCCCGCGCAGGAGATCGACGAGAAGACGATCTCCGCGCACCTGCTCACGGGCGGCCTGCCGGATCCCGATCTCGTGATCCGGACGGCGGGGGAGCAGCGCATCTCGAACTTCCTGCTCTGGCAGAACGCCTACGCGGAGCTTTACTTCACCTCGACCTACTGGCCCGACTTCGGGCGCGAGGACGTCGACCTTGCGCTGGCCGAGTACGGCCGCCGCAAGCGCAAGTTCGGCAAGCTCCTCCCCGAAGACCTCGACGCGTTCGAGGACGCCTAGTGCGCATCCCCCGCAACCTGGCCCTGCGTCTCGCGACTGCCGCGGTGGGGATGCCCCTCCTGCTGCTCGTGATCTGGGCGGGAGGCTGGCCGTTCGCCATCGTGGCGGGGCTGATCACGCTCGGGGGCACGATCGAGTTCGCCCACGCCTGGCTCATGCCCACGAGGCCCTACCGGGAGGTCCTGCGGCTGGGGCCGGGGCTGGTGGCGCCGGCGGTCATCGTGGCGGGCGTTCACGCGGACGAGCGGTTCCTCATCGCGGGAGCATTGCTGGCAGCGCTCTTCCTGGCCGCCGGGTACTCGCGCACGAACCTGTTCGGACCGCGCAAGCCGCTCAAGGTAGCGGGCTGGGCGATCATCTACCCGGGCATCATCTTCTCCACGATCGTGCTGGCGCGTGACCTGGACCAGGGGCGCGACTGGGTGCTCCTGCTCGTGCTCACGACGTTCACGGCCGACACGGGCGCCTACGCCATCGGATCGCTGTTCGGGCGGCACAAGCTCTGGCCCGCTATCAGCCCGAACAAGACGTGGGAGGGCGCGATGGGAGGGCTCGCCGCCGCCGTGCTGGCGGTCTGGGTGCTGTCGAACTGGTTCGACCTCGACCTGAACATCGCGACGGTCGTGGGGCTGGGGCTGGGGCTGGGAGTGGCGGCGAAGGTGGGCGACCTGACCGAGAGCTGGATGAAACGGAAGGCCGATATCAAGGACTCCTCGGGACTGCTGCCGGGCCACGGCGGGCTGCTCGACCGGCTGGACTCGATCGTCGGGGTGGCGCCGGTCGTGTACCTGGTCGCGAACTTCACCTGAGCGGGGAGCGCGGGCCTGCCCGTTCGGGACGCTCGCCTAAGATAGAACCATGCCTTCCAATGGGTCGTTCGAGCCCGAGCACCGCTACGCGCCCGTGAACGGCATCCGCATGCACTACGCCGAGGCGGGCGAGGGCGAGCCGGTCGTGCTCCTGCACGGCTTCCCGGAGTTCTGGTACTCGTGGCGGAAGCAGCTGCCGGCGCTGGCGTCCCACTATCGCGTGGTCGCGCCCGACCTGCGCGGCTACCACGAGACAGAGGCGCGCCCTCCCTACGACACGGGAACGCTGCAGCGGGATGTGCTCGGGCTGATCGAGGCGCTGGGCGAGGAGAGCGCGCACATCGTGGGGCACGACTGGGGCGGGGCGATCGCCTGGCAACTGGCAATGAACCACCCCGCGTCGGTGCGGTCGCTCGCGATCCTGAACATCCCCCACCCGGCGCTTTTCGTGAAGGGGTTGCGAAGCTTCGAGCAGCTGCGGCGGAGCTGGTACATGTTCTTCTTCCAGTTGCCGTTGCTCCCCGAGCGGTACGTCGCCCGGAACCGGTACCGCCAGCTCGCGCAGGCGATCTTCCGGGGGGTTCCGCCGAGCGAGGAGCGGAGCGAGGACGTGGCCCTCTACCGGGAGAGCTGGGAACGGCGCGGCCTGGGCGGGGGCATCAACTGGTACCGCGCGCTGTTCCGCAACCCGCGTCGCCTGCCCGATCCGGTCCCCATGGTGACGGCGCCCACGACCATGATCTGGGGCGAGGAGGACATGGCCCTGGGCAAGGAGCTAACGGTCGGAACGGAGCGCTACGTGCGCGACCTCGACCTGCACTACCTTCCGGGAGTCGGGCACTTCGTGCAGCAAGAGGCGCCCGAACGGGTCAACGAACTGTTGCTGGCGCACCTGGCGCGGGTAGCGGGAGGCCAGGATGGCTGAGGACCGCTCCGCCCGTGCGCTGCGCAGGCCCACGATCACCGACTTCGTGGCCGAGGGAGAGGAGACGCCGCTGCTCCTGCAGCGCCGCGTGCTCGCCGGCATCGCGGCGGCGTTCCTGGCGCTGGTGGCGGCCTACTTCATCCTGACCGCCATCTTCGACATCTCGCTGCAGCCCGACCCGAAGCCGCTGCAGGACTGGGTTGAGCAGTGGGGCGTGTGGGGGCCGATCGTCTTCATGGCCGTGATGGCCTTCTCGGTGCTGTTCGCGCCGGTCCCGAACGCACCCATCTTCATCGCGGCGGGGCTGGTGTGGGGACCGGTGGTGGGCTCGGTCTACTCGATGATCGGGATGATGTGGGGCTCGGCGATGGCCTTCTGGGTAGCGCGCAAGCTGGGCCGCAAATACCTGCCGCGGCTGGTCGGGAGCAAGGCGGCCGCGCAGATGGACTCCCTCTCGGTGCGCATGGGGGGCAGGCTGATCTTCTGGGCGCGGATGCTGCCGGTGG
>DAOUID010000370.1:0-1892 GCA_034428315.1 Dehalococcoidia bacterium | reverse complement strand
GCGCCGACGCTGTTCGTGCGGCTGGCGGCGGACGAGGTGGGGTTCGCAACCGGGGTCATGCCGCCTTCGCTGGACCGCTGGCGGGAGCTGGTCGACGCGGAGGCGACGGGCGCGCCACTCGCCTCGTCAATCGCGGCGCTGGTGGCGGAAACCGGGGCGGAGGTTGCGGGAATCGAGTACAAGCGCGTGCCCAAACCGTACGCGGCCGACCACCCGCGGGAGGACCTGCTGCGCTGCAAGTGGCTGCAGGTCCGCTGGATGGAGGCGTTCCCGGGGGACAAGGGGGAGTTCGGCACGTGGTGCGCCCGCCAGCTCCTGATGTGCGGGGACGTGCACCGCTGGCTGGTGGCGAACCGCTAGCGCGACTCCACGGGCGTCAGAGTGACGTGCAGCTCCTTGAGGCCGCGCAGGACGAAGCCGGGCTGGTGGCTGAAGTCGTTGGCGCCCGGCACGAGGTCGAAGCACTCGACGCGGTCGAGCATCGTCTCCCAGGCGATGTTCTGCTCCAGCCGGGAGAGGCCGGCGCCGGGGCACATGTGCTCGCCCTGCGAGAAGGCGACGTGCTTGGCGGCGTTGGGCCGTTCGAGGCTGAAGTCGTCGGGCGCGGGGAACTCGTCGCCGTCGCGGTTGGCGGCCGCGAAGCGAAGGTGAAGGACGGAGCCGGCGGGGATCTTCACGCCGCGAATCTCCTCGTCCTGGACGGTGATGCGAAACAGGCCCTGCGTCGGCGACTCGAGGCGCAGCGCCTCCTCGACGAAGAACCGCACGCGTGAGCGGTCCTCCCGGAGCCGGGGCCAGAGCGACGGATCCTGCGTGAGCAGCCAGAGCGCGGACGTGAGGGCGAAGGTCGTGGTCTCGTTCCCGCCGATGTAGAGGTGGCTGATGATGCCGACGATCTCGGCATTCGAGAGGGGGCGTTCGCCCCCGAAGCGGGCGCGAGCGGCCAGGTGGGAGAGCACGTCCTCGCCGGGGTTGGCGCGGCGCTCCTCGATAAAGCCCTCGATGTACTTCTGGAACTCGACGCCCTTCTCGGCGAGGTACATCTGCTCCTCGTGGGTGAGGCCCATCTGGAAGGGCATGACCCAGGCGTTCGACCAGACACGCAGGTCGGGGATGTCCTCGAGCGGGAAACCGAGCATGAGGGTGATCACGCGCACCGGCAGGGGCACGGCGAAGTCCTGGACGAACTCGACGGTGCCCTTCGCGACGATCTCGTCGACGAGCTCCTCGATGGTAGCGGTGATCATCTCGCGCTGGCGGACGGCGCCAGCGGGCGAGAAGAAGGGGTCGACCAGCTCGCGGTAGCGGCGGTGCTCGGGGGGGTTGGTGCTGAGGGGCTGGATGCGGGGGTAGCCGTGCTCCTCGTGGTAGGCCTTCGCCTCGTCGCTCATGAGCAGGTCGTGGCTGCCTCTGGGGTTGTGGGGGAAGCGGTCGGGGTTGCGCACGATCCAGGCGATGTCCTCGAACTTGGAGATGAGGAACATGTCGCGGCCGGGGACGCGGTAGACCGGAGCCTGTTCGAGGATGGCGCGGTAGGAGGGATACCAGTCTTCCTGGGTCTCGGGGGAGAAGAGGTCGACGTCTTCGATGCTGAGCGTCATCGCGTGCCTCGGTGGTCGGTGGTCGGTGGTCGGTGGTCGGTGGTCGGTGGTCGGTGGTCGGTGAGTCTACAGGTGGGGATCAGGTGGGAGTGAGCGCGCGGAGCAGCCACGCGTGCATGGCTTCGGCCGCCTCTCGCCAGTTGTCCTCGAGCATCATGTCGTGGGCCATGTCGGGGATCATGGTGAGCTCGGCGCCGTAGTCGCCGGCCGTTGTCCGCAGGGCGTCGCCGGAAATGAGGCGGTCGCCGGCGGCGCCGAGGATGAGCATGGGGGTGCTGCCGATGCGCCGGG
>DAOUID010000369.1:0-4905 GCA_034428315.1 Dehalococcoidia bacterium | reverse complement strand
TCCACGCCGTCCGGGTCGTGGAGCTCGCGGCCGAGCATCTGGTAGCCGGCACAGATGCCAATCACCGGCGTTCCGGAACCGCGAGCAGCCACCACGAGGTCGGCGAGGCCCTTCGCGCGAAGCCAGTCGAGGTCGTCGACGGTGGTCTTGCTGCCGGGAATGACAACGAGGTCGGGGGCGCCGAACGCCTCGGCGGAGCCCACGTAGCGGACACGGACGCCGGGCTCGTGGCGGAGTGGGTCGAAGTCGTCGAAGTTGGCGATGTGGGGGAGGCGCATGACGGCGACGTCGATAACCGTGTCGGCGTCGCTCCGGAGGCCGGGCGCGAGGCCGAGGGAGTCCTCCTCGGGAACGTGGATGTCGGAGAACCACGGGATCACGCCCGCGACCGGCACGGCTGTGCGTTCCTCGAGAAAGTCGAGTCCCGAGGTGAGGAGGGAGGGGTCGCCGCGGAACTTGTTGATGACGTGGCCCCTGACGAGGGCCTGCTCCTCGGGGTCGAGGAGGACCATGGTGCCGACGAGCTGGGCAAAGACGCCGCCCCGGTCGATGTCGCCGACGAGCAGGACCGGCGCCCGGGCGTGAAGGGCGACGCGCATGTTGACGATGTCGGACTGCTTCAGGTTGATCTCGGCGGGGCTGCCGGCCCCTTCGATGACGACGACGTCGTACTCGGCGCGCAGGGCATCGAGGGCGGCGGTAACCTCCTCCCAGATCGCGGGCTTCATCGTGTGGTACTCGCGGGCGGACTGGACAGCGCGGGGCCGCCCCATGACGACGACCTGGGAGCGGGCCTCAGCCTCGGGCTTGAGGAGGACGGGGTTCATCTCGACCCTGGGCTCGACCATGGCGGCGGCGGCCTGGACCGCCTGCGAGCGCCCGATCTCGCCGCCGTCGGGGGTGACGTAGGAGTTGAGCGACATGTTCTGGGCCTTGAAGGGAGCGACCTGGCAGCCGTCCCGGGCGAAGATGCGGCAGAGGGCTGCGGCGAGGACCGACTTGCCTGCGTGGGACGACGTGCCCTGCACCATGATCACCTTCGCAGGTCCGTTGTCAGGCACGGGCGAGCACTTCCTTCAGGGCTTCGACCAGCCGGGCGCATTCTTCCGGCCTGCGGACGGCGATGCGGATGTGCTCGGGGAGGCCGAATGAGGCGCAGTCGCGGACGGCGATGCCCCGGCGCAGGAGGGCGGCGCGGACGGCCGCGCCGTCGCCCACCTTCACCAGCAGGAAGTTGGCGGCGGAGGGCGTGACGGCCAGACCGAGGGCATCGAACTCGGTTCGCAGGAACGCCCGGGCCTCCCGGATGACGCCCCTCGCCGCCTCGACATGGGCGTCGTCGTCGAGCGCGGCCAGGCCGGCGGCCTGGGCGACCGCGTTGACGCTCCATGCTTGCTGGAGCGCGCGGACACCGGCGACGACTTCCGGCTGCGCCACCAGGTAGCCGAGCCGGACACCGGCGAGGGCGTGGTCCTTCGTCATGGAACGAAGGATGGCGACGTTGCCGCGGCCGAGGAGGGGGAGGGAGTCCCAGGGGCAGTCGGCGAGAGGCGCGTAGGCGTCGTCGAGGACCAGCAGGGCATCCGGGGCGACGGCAGCGGCCAGCCGCTCGACGGCCTCGCGGCCGAGGTGGACGCCGGTGGGGTTGTTGGGGTTGCAGAGAAAGACGAGGGCGGGACGCTGCTCGTCGATGGCGCGGCTCGCGGCGTCAACGGACCAGCGGAAGCCATCCGCCTCGGTGGCCGGGAAGGTGTGAACCTCGGCGCCCGCGCCCAGGGCGGCGGCTTCGTATTCGCCGAAAGTGGGGCTGAAGATGAGACAGGCGTCACCCGGGCGGAGGCAGGAGCGGGCCAGCAGGTGGATCAGCTCGGTGGAGCCGTTCCCGACGAGCAGGTTCTCGACTTCCACCCCGAGGCGCGAGGCGAGCGCCTGCCGCAGCGCGAGGCTCTCGCGGTCGGGGTAGGCGGCGAGGTCGGCGGCGGCAGCGGCCTGCTGAACGGGCATCGACGTCCCAAGGGGGTTGATGTTGGCGCTGAAGTCGAGCACCTGCTCCGGGACGAGGCCAAGGGAACGAAGCTCGCCTGGATCGAGGCCCCCGTGCTCCGTTCTCACGTGCCGCATGGTCGCTTCCTCACCCGGCGATGGCGTGTCGCGCCGCGAGCACGCCCAGCGACAGGAGGACGCCGAGCACCGCCGTGCGCTCGGCGAGACGCACGGAGAGGCGAATGTCGTCCGCTGCCGGCTGGCGCAGCCCGGCCCCCAGGCGATAGTGGCCGGGCTTCTCGATCTCGGCCCCGAGCAGGCGGGCCATGGCGCCCATCGTCCAGCCGGCGTTGGGGCTCTCGGTGAGGAGACGGTCGCGGAGCATTCCCCGCCAGGCGGGAACGAGGGGCAGGCGGAGCATGGCCCCGCTCGCGAGCAGCAGGAGGGCGCTGAGGCGCGCGGGGATCCAGTTCACGAGGTCGTCGAGGCGGGCGGCGGCCTTGCCTAGGTACTCGTTGGGGCCGCGATAGCCGAGCATGCTGTCGAGGGTATTCACCGCCCTGTAGGCTACCGCGCCCGGCACACCCAGGATCGCGAAGGCGAGCCAGGGGCTGATGTAGCTGTCGGTGGTGTTCTCGGCCACCGACTCCACGGCGGCGGCGGCGACGAGCGGGGGAGTCAGCGTGGCGGCATCGCGGCTGACGAGACTCTTGAGGCTCTCGCGGGCATCGTCGAGCCGGTCCTCGGCGAGGGCGCGGCGAGTCTTGCCCGCCGCGGCGGAGAGCCCCGTAACGGTGAAGGTCGTGCGGAGCAGGAGGGCCCCGCCGAGGAGGTAGGCCACGGGCCCGAGGGCGGCGAGGCCCTTCATGACAGCCCACCCCAGGGCTCCGAAGGCGCCCACGACGGCGACCACCACTGCAGCGCCGCAGAGGAAGGCGGCCACGGGGCTCGCCGGGCGGGCCCGCACCAGCAGCTTGATGGCCCGCCCCATCCAGACGACGGGGTGGATGGGGGCGGGGGGCTCTGGCAGGATGCGGTCGAGGGCCAGGGCCAGCATGATGACACCGGCATCGAGGGCCAGGTTGAGCCACCAGTCGGAGAACATTGGCGAGGCGATCATGCGGGCAGACGGGGGAGCGCTCCACGGCGGAGGGGAGCTTGCCCCTCCCTGAGCCTCCAAATTCGGTCCAAATCTGACCAAAAGAGGCGGGGGACTCGAACTTTGGGACGAAAGGTGTCAGCATGCTCACAGTTTCGGTGCAGCTCACTCACCGCTAGGGTCCCAAATAGTACATACTGCACCGCGCACCATTTGTTGGAGCGATCGGGTGTCTACGAACATAGCTGATACAGAGAGAACGACGAACAGTGAAGGGGATTCCCAGGGGGGCAGCCCACCTGCCGAGTTGGCCGAGGGGGTGGCGCGCCTGGTGAACGCCGTGGTGAAAGGCAGGGAGCGGCAGATCGAGCCGCTCGGCCTGATCAACATGGAGTTCGCGATCCTGAAGGCCTTCAACGACAAGGACGAGTGGACCGTCACGCATCTGGCGGACCTCCTGCCCGCAGACGCGCCGCGGATCAGCAGGCTCGTCTCCAGGCTGGTCGACCGGGGCTTGCTGCGCCGGCGCCGAAGGACCGACGACCGCCGCGTCGTCCTGCTGAAGTTGACGAGGCAGGGGCGCGAGGTCACGGACGAGCTCTGCGTGCGGGTCAGCGAGCACGAAGCGCAGCTCCTTGCCGGCGTGAGCGCCGAGGAGCTGGACGTGCTTCGGGCGGTCACCGACAAGATCCTGGCCAACCACGCGACTATGGAGCAGTCCCAGGCCCGGTAACCCCGGGCGGTCCTGCTTCGCATCGCAAGACTCGGTGGCGGGTCTCGTGAGGGCGGCTCGTTTGCCTGCCCCTAGGATTGTCCTGCAAGAAGTTATGATACAAACGTGTCACTACTTTGCACGGGACAATACGAGATGGATAGGGAACCCAAGGGCACACAGTCCACCGGTGCGCCGCCACTGCAGTTCGACCTGGAGGGCTGGGTAGGCCGACTCGCCCAGGCGGTGGTGCGAAGCATCGAAGGGCAGACGGCGGCGCATGGGCTCACGGCGCCGGAGTTCGCGCTGCTGCGGGCGTTCGTCGAGAAACGGGAGCAGTCCCTGTCGCAACTGGCGGAGGTTCTCCCGATGGACCGGGAGCGACTGGCCCAGCTGGTAGGGACGCTGGTCGATCGGGGGCTGCTGCACTACGGCGAGGGAGCGGCGGACCCGCACGCCATGCGGCTGGCGCTCACGATGCGCGGGCGGTACCTCGCCTGGCAGCTGAGCCAGCGCATCCAGGCTCAGGACTCGCGGCTGCTGGAAGGCGTAAGCGATGAGGAGATGGCCACGCTGTCGTCGGTCGTTTCGAGGATCATGGCCAACCATGCCCTCCTCGAGCAGTCTTCCCCACGGTAGGACGAGCGTCAGGGCAGGGTCGCGGGCAAGCGAAGCAGGGGCCGGCCGCCGGTGCGGAGGTGCTGGTGGGCGATACTGGACTCGAACCAGTGGCCTCGTCGGTGTGAACGACGCGCTCTAACCATCTGAGCTAACCGCCCAAGCCTTCTGAGTCTAGGACCCGACCGCGGCATTCGCCAGCGTGGGAGGGCGTGGTTTGAAGGCGAGCGGACGCCGGAAGATAATGGTCGTCGGCGCCGAAGTGGCGGAACAGGCAGACGCGCTACGTTCAGGGCGTAGTGCCCCTTGCGGGCGTGTGAGTTCAAATCTCACCTTCGGCACCAATCGGTACGTGCGCCAGTAGCTCAGTGGATAGAGCGCTACCCTGCGGAGGTAGAGGTCAGAGGTTCGAATCCTCTCTGGCGTACCACACCTGCACTCCAGCCCGGCTGCGGGGAACGACTTCGCCGTTCGGCGCATACTCTTGAGCATG
>DAOUID010000368.1:0-6046 GCA_034428315.1 Dehalococcoidia bacterium | reverse complement strand
TTCATGGCGCGCATGCGCGTCTCGCCGTCGACGCCCTCGCGGCCGCCGAGGTAGTGGCGCAGGAGGTCGCCCGTCTCGTCGCTCTCGAAGTCCTCGAGGCCGGGGGCGGTGACGAGAGAGCCGCCGGCGATGTCCTGCACGTGCTGCAGGGCCTCGTGGTAGTGGTGGGCGAAGTGGTACTTGGCGATGTTGGTGGTCATGGCGTCGGGGGCGTAGATGCCTTCCTCGTCGGGGGCGCCGCGGGCCGCGGCCATCTCGATGAGCGCGCGCACGGTCTCGGCGTAGCTCACGAGCCAGACCAGCTTCTCGCGGATGTGGCCGGCGCGGGTGATGCCGTTCAGGTCGGCCATGAGCTGGCCGGCGCCGACGAGGGCATCGACGAGCGGGAGCTTGTAGGAAACGGCGGTGAAGCGGTGGTACTCGACGAAGCCGAGGGCGAGGGGGGCGGCGAACTCGTGCTCGCCGGAGAGGAAAACGCGCTCGTTGGGGACGAACACGTCGTCGAAGATGGTGGTGGTCTCCATCATCTTGCGGTCGGAGCTGAGGGGGTTCTCGAAGCTGTTCTTGGCCCAGCCGCCGTAGGGGCTGGCGACGAGCTTGAGGCCGGGGGTATCGGGCGGCACGGCGAAGGCGACGGCGTAGTCGGCGTCGGCCTCGGACATGGCGCGGGTGGGCAGCACGATGACCTCGTTCACGTTGGTGGTGCAGCTCGTGTGGGTCTTGGCCCCGCGCACGACGATACCGTCGGGGCGGCGGTCGACGATGCGGAGGTAGTAGTCGGGATGGGGCTGGCCGCCGGGTCCGGCCGAGCGGTCGCCCTTCACGTCGGTCTGGGCGACGGACATGGTCAGGTCGTTGTCGCGGCAGTGGCGGTAGAACTCGTCGACGCGGGCGCGGTAGGAGGTCTCGCGGGCCTGGTCGACAGCGCGCGTGATGCGCAGGAGGCCGAAGAGGGCGTCGCTCCCGATCTCCTTCACGAGGGGCACGAGGGTCTTGCCACGGGCGGTGGAGGCCTCGATGAGCTGTGAGCGCTTGAGCAGGTCGTCGTTGCTCATCGGGACCTTGAAGTAGCGGGCGTAGGGCTCGTCCTCGTCGTCGATGATGGTGAGGTCCTTGAACTCGGGCTCCTCGGCCATCTCGTAGTCGACGCAGGCGTGCTTCGCGGCCTTGGAGATGACGGGGTGGGTAGTCACGTCATCGACGAGCTCGCCGCGGTAGTAGACGGTGCGCCCGTCCTTGAGGGATTCGAGGTATTCGGCCGGCGTACGCAGTCCCATGGGGTTCGTCTCCGTGCGTGGTCAGATTGGCGGGCTCGGGCCCGTCGCTGTGAGTGCGAGCGGCAATGATACGCGGGGGCGGGGGTAGGGGATGGGCTAGGCGAGGACGCCCTCGACCAATAGCGCCGCGACTTCGTCGTCGCTGAGCTCGAGGATGCGGCGGCAGACCTCGTCGGTGTGCTGGCCGAAGAGGGGGGCGGGGGCGGTGTGGAAGCCGGGCGTCTCGCTCAGGCGGGCGCAGGGGCCGTCGTAGGCGCTGCGGCCCGTCTCGGGGTGGTCGAGGTACTGGTAGTAGGCGCGCTCCCGCATGTGCGGGTCCTTGTCGAGGATGTCCTGGGCGTTCTGGACGACCCCGGCGGGGACGCCGCGCGCCTGGATCTCGGCCATGACGTCCTCGGCGCGGCGGTCGGCGGTCCAGAGGCTGACGAGCGTTTCGAGGGCGTCCTCGTTTTCCTTGCGCGCGGCGTGGGTGGCGAAGCGGGGATCGGTGGCGGAGCCGACCTGGCCGAAGGCGTCGCAGATGGCGGCCCACTGCTCGTCGCTGCGGCAGGCGATGGCGATCCAGCGGTCCTCGGAGCCCTCGGAGGTGGGGTCGTCGGCGCAGCGGAAGGCGCCGTGGGGGGAGGCGACGGGGCTGCGGTTGCCCGTGCGGGTCTGGACGACGCCGTTGGCGGTGTAGTCGAGGATGGCGGGGGCGAGGGCGTTCACGACGGACTCGATCTGGGGCATCTCGACGAGCTGGCCCTCGCCGGTGATGTCGCGGTGGCGGAGGGCGGCGAGGAGGGCGAAGGCGAGGTGGCCGGGGTTGACGACGTAGTCGGGATAGTTGGTGCCGATCCCGATGGGCGGGTGGTGGGGGAAGCCGGAGAGCTCGCTGATGCCGGTGATGGGGGTGAGCACGGCGCCGAAGCCGAGGAAGTCGCGGTGGGGGCCGACCATGCCCTGCATGGGAGCGTAGCCGGCGACGATGCGGGGGTTGGCGGCGGAGACGTGCTCGTAGAGCAGGTTCCACTTCTCCAGGACGCGCGGGGTGAAGTTCGTCATGAAGATGTCGGAGCGCTCGATGAGGCGGTAGGCGATCTCCTGGCCGCGATCGCTGTTGAGGTCGAGGAGGAAGCTGAGCTTGCCGGCGTTGAAGTTGTTGAAGTAGCCGGAGGCGTTGTAGGTGTCGCTCATCTTCGAGCCGTCCTCGTTGAGGGCGACGGGCTCGACGATACGGAGGGAGTCGATGCGGGCCTCGGACTCGACGCGCACGACCTCGGCCCCGAAGGAGGCGAGGGTCTGCCCGGCGATGGGACCGGCGCCGAACCAGGAGAAGTCGGCGACGCGCACGCCCTCGAGGGGGCGGGTGGGGCGGGCCGGGGAGGTGACGGGGCGGGCGGGGGTGGCGTTCCAGTCCGCGTCGTCGTGCTGGCCGAGGGCGGGCGGGGAGGACACGGTGGCGGGGGAGGCGGAGAGGCGGTAGGGCGGGCCGGGGAACTCGACCTCGCGGGAATCGACGGGGAGGGGCTGGTACCAGCCGCGGTCGCGGAGCTGGCGGTTCTCGACGAGGTCGCGGGGGGTGGAGCAGAGGCCGACGAGGAGGCGGCGGCGCTGGCCCTCCTCGTACGCATCGAGGGCGGTCATGGTGGCGAGGAAGCGGGCGAAGACCTCGTTGATGTGGGCGAGCTGCCCGGCGGCGCCGGCGGCGGACTCGGGGTCGGAGAGGATCTGGGCGAGGAAGCGGAGGTTCATGCCGTTGACGAGCTCGGCGTAGGCCTCGTCGTGCAGGTCGTGCTCGAAGCCGGCTTCGTCCATCCAGGCGACGACCTCGGGGAAGTCGGCGCCGCCGGGGGCGGTGATGTAGGCCATCACGTAGCCCTCCTGGGTGTCGTACACGCCAACGCCGGGGATGGGCATGCGGAGGAGGCCGAGGGGGCCGGTGCGGACGCGGTTGGTGCGCTGGAAGTCCCACATCATCATGGCGGTCTCCTGGGGGAGGGAGAGGGCCTCCTGCACGGAGACATCGACGTGCTGGCCCTGGCCGGTGCGCTCGGCGTGGTGCAGGGCGGCGAGGGTTCCCTGGGCGGCCTGGATGCTGGCGCAGATGTTGCCTTGGTTGCCGTAGATGATGTTGGGCGGGTCCTCGGGCTGGCCCGCGAGCGTCATCACGCCTCCCATCGCCTGGCCGACGATGTCGTCGTAGGCGAAGTTGGCGTGGGGGCCGGTCTGGCCGAAGCCGGTGATGGAGGTGTAGACGAGGTCGGGGCGCTCGCCGCGGAGGTCGTCGTAGCCGAGGCCGACGGTGGCGAGGGAGCCGGGCAGGTGGTCCTCGAGGATGATGTCGGCGGAGAGGGCGAGCTCGCGGGCGCGGGCGCGGTGGGCGTCGTTGAAGAGGTCGAGCGCGAGGGAGCGCTTGGAGGTGTTCTGGGCCCAGAAGGCGGTGCTGGTGTCGGGGGACGGGGTGCCGTCGAGGAAGGGCGGGGCGTGGCGCTGGGATTCGCCGGCGGGGGGTTCGACCTTGATGACGTCGGCGCCGAGGTCGGCGAAGAGCTTGCCGCAGTAGGCGCCGATCTCGTCGGTGAATTCGAGGACGCGGACGTTGGCGAGGGGTCCCTCGGGCATGGCTACGCCTCCACGCGGGCGGTGACAGTGGCGGGGAGGCGGTCGCTCAGGATCTCGACCGTCTCGCCGATGATCTCCTCCATGATGGTGGAGGCGGGGCGAATCTCGTTGAGCATGCCCGCGACCTGGCCGGCGGCGTTCATGAGCAGGTCCTCGCGGCCGGCCTGGCGCAGGGAGTGGGCGACGTCGCGGATGACGATGCCCTGGACGCCCATGGGCAGGGCGCGGAGGCCGCTGTCCTCCCAGGCGTCGATGAGGGGGTTGCGGATGTTGCGCATGGTCTTGCCGCTGTAGAGGCGCGTGATCTTCGTGTCCTCCTCGGTGGCGGCGAGGATGCGGTCCGTCTGGGCCTTGGGCTGGTTGGCCTCCTCGGAGACGAGGAAGGCGGTGCCGACCCAGACACCGGCGGCGCCGGCGGTCAGCATCGCGGCCATGCCGCGGCCGCTGGCGATGCCGCCGGCGGCGATGACGGGCACGGGGTCGATGGCCTCGATGACCTGCGTGACGAGGGGCAGGGTGCCGATGCGGCCGGTGTGGCCACCGGCCTCGGTGCCCTGCGCGACGACGGCGTCGACGCCGGCGTGGGCGACGCGCTCCGCGTTCTTCACGTTGCCGACCAGGGAGAGGACGACGGTGCCGTTCGCGTGGAGGCGATCGAGCCAGGCGGCGGGGCTGCCGAGCCCGGCGGCGAAGACGGGCACCTTCTCCTCGATGACGACTTCCATCTGGGCATCGGACATGCCACCGCCTCGGCCCTGGAGGGTGGGGCGGGTGTCGGTCTCGACGGGCGGGGCCTCAAGCCAGGGAACGTCGAGGTCGGCGAGGATGGCCTTGAGGCCGTCGCGCACCTCGGCGGGGACGAGCTCGCGGGGGTTGGCGGGCGGGGGCTTCCTGGCCGCGTCGCCCATGTAGTTGGAGGGGAGGAGGAGGTCGACGCCGAAAGGCCTGTCGGTGAGGCCGCGGACCTTGTTGATCTCCTCGCGCAGGCGCGCCGGTCCGTAGCCGCTGCCGCCGATGACGCCGAGTCCGCCCCCGTTCGAGACGGCGGCGGCGAGCTCGGCGGTGGCGACGGGCCCGACGATGCCGCCGGCGACGGGCCCCATGCCGGCGAGGAGGAAGGGGTACTCGATACCGAGCAGGTCGCAGAGGGCGGTGCGGAGGACGGGGCGGGCCATCGGGCGCTCCAGGTGGAGAGTGCGCGCCAGTATAGCCGGGCAGGGGCTGCGGGCCCCTCGCGAGAGGGGGCACCTATAATCGCTGCGTGGCTGGCAACGGCGCGAAGCCGCGCCTCGTGATCCTCGATTCGCACGGCATTCTCTACCGCGCGTTCTTCGCGCTGGGCTCGGTGCCCAACCCGATGATGAGCAGCAAGGGCGAGCTCACGTTCGCGACCTACGGGTACGCGGAGTCGCTCCTGCGCGTGTTCGACCAGCTTTCGCCGACGCACATCTGCGCGGCCTGGGACGCGAAGGGCAAGACGTTCCGGCACGAGGCTCGCGAGGACTACAAGGCGACGCGCCGGGAGACGCCGGAGGACCTGCTGCCGCAGATGGCGCGCGTGCGGGAGATGCTGGAGGCGTTCGCGATCCCGGTGTACGAGGCGCCCGGCTTCGAGGCGGACGACGTGGCGGGCACGATCGCGACGAAGGCGGCGGCGGAGGGCGTCGACACCTGGATCGTCACACTGGACACGGACCTCGTGCAGCTCATCCGGCCCAACCTGAACCTGTTCATGTTCCGCCCGTACCAGCGCGACACGGTGGTGTACGACGTGAAGGCGGCAAGCGAGCGCTGGGGCTTCAGCCCGCCGTACATGACCGACTTCAAGGCGCTGCGGGGGGATACGAGCGACAACATCCCGGGCATCAAGGGGGTGGGCGACAAGACGGCGGCGAACCTGATCCGGCAGTTCGGGCCGGTCGAGGAGATCTTCGCGCGGCTGGACGAGATCTCTTCAAAGTCGGTGCGGGGGAAGCTGGAGGGGAAGCGGGAGGAGGCGCTGGAGAGCAAGGAGCTGGTCACGATCAGGACGGACGTGGAGTGCGACTTCGATTTCGATGCTTGCGAAGCCGCCGACTACGACCGCGAGAAGGTGGTGGCGTTCTTCCGGGAGCTGGAGTTCCGCAGCCTGATCGACCGGCTGCCCGCTTCGGCGGGGGACGAGG
>DAOUID010000367.1:0-3735 GCA_034428315.1 Dehalococcoidia bacterium | reverse complement strand
GACACGGGCACAACCGTCCGCACGATCCCTTCGGGGGCGCTGGCTGAGGAGTATCCAACGTACGTTGAGTTCCTCCGCGCCATTGCCAACGGCATCGCCGAGTGAGGATGCCGCGCTGGCAACCGAGGTAAGCCTGACGAGGACGAGGGGCCACCGCGGCCACACAGCTCTCCTGGGGCGTGTCGTCGCGGTGGCGCAGGGGCCGCGCCTCCGGCGCCAACCGGAGCCCCACCATGAAGGCGTTGACTCTGCCGAGGCCGGTGGGCCAGCAAGAGCACGGGCCGGGGGATCGAAACACGCGGACTTGAAGGTCGACAGGAGGAGTCCACATGACTGGCACCAGGAGCAGTGAAGTCGTCTACGACGTGGTCGTCGTCGGGGGAGGCGCCGCGGGCGTGGGTGTGTCGGTGGCGCTCAAGGATGCCGGCATCGAGAACTTCGTTATCTGCGAGCGCCACACGGTCGGGGCATCGTTCGCCGCATGGCCGGCCGAAACTCGCTTCATCACGCCCTCGTACGCAACCAACTCGATTGGGATGCTCGATCTGAACTCGATCGCGATTGGGACCTCACCCGCGTTCAGCATGGGGGTGGAGCACCCGACGGGTGAGGCGTACGCGATGCATTTGCGCGCAGTCGCACACTACTACGGGTTGCCCGTGCGCCAGGGAACCGACGTGATGCAGGTGGCGAAGGTTGGCGATACCTTCCTCATCGAGACGGCCGACGAGACCTTGAAGGCCAGGCACGTGATCTGGGCCGCCGGCGAGTTCCAATACCCGCGCTTGAGCGGGTTTGCCGGTAGCCAACTCTGTCGCCACACGGCGACGATCGCCAGCTACGAAGAGGTCGAGGGTGACGACTTCGTCGTTGTGGGTGGTTACGAGAGTGGCCTCGACGCGGCCTACCACCTGGCGCGTCGCGGCAAGCGGGTGCGGTTGTTCGACATTGGCTGCCCGTGGGAGGAGGAGAGCTCCGATCCCAGCATCGCGCTTTCCCCGTTTTCTCTCGAACGGATGCGCGAAGAGCCGTTCGCCAGGAACGTGGAGCTGTTTCCGAACACGCCTGTCGAGTCGGTCGCTCGCGTGGGCGCCATGTATGAAGTCGCCACTCGGGACGGGGATCGGTTTCAGACCCAGGCGCCGCCGTTACTGGCAGGCGGATTCGAGGGGAGTCACCGGCTGATCGCTGATCTGTTTGAACAACGCGACGATGGGTCCCTGCTGCTGAGCGAAGACGATGAGTCGACGATCGTGCCGGGGATGTTCCTCTGCGGCCCCGCGGTTCGCCACAACGACCACGTCTTCTGCTTCATCTTCAAGTTTCGCCAGCGATTCGCCATTGTCGCCAAGGCCGTGGCGACCTCGCTGGGGCTGCCGGCGGAAGTGCTGGAGGAGTACCGCAAGTGGGGCATGTATCTCGATGACCTGTCCTGCTGCGGGGTGCAGTGCGCATGTTGAGAGGAAGCACCGGGTGGACCGCTGTATCGGCCGCGGGGCGAAGCCGGCTGGCCAGGGCCTGGAGCGTGAAGTGGCTCGGACAGACGGTTGCCAGCGTTTGCTGGATTAGCAGCATGCTGGCGTACGGAATCAACTCCCCCGGGGATTTGTTGCAGGTGTGTGCCGCATCCGCGTGGCTGTTGGCCAACATCGCGTCGCTTGTAAGCGCCGAGGCAGATTGATACGCCGGTAGCACGGGGGGAGCGTCTGGAGTTCCCGGGACCAACTCCCCTCGCCGCATGCCGTTCAGTCGTCGCGTCGTTCGAGGGAGCCGATGGACTCGTGCCCAACCCCATCACGCGACTCACTATCCCGGCCGTCATCAGGAGTTTGCGCGGGCGAACCGTTCTGTAGCACGTACCAGCTCGAGGGCCATGGCCTTGTTGGGCGCATGCCCCGCGCTGTCCACGATGATGAGTTCCGCCTGCGGCATTACCCGGCTCAACTCCCACGCATTCCCGATGGGCGCCTGGAAATCGAATCGCCCATTGATCAGAACGGCAGGGATGCCGGCGAGCGCGGTGGCACCCCGCAGGAGGGCGCCATCGTCGAGCCAGGCATTGTGCCGCACGTAGTGGGTGACGAGGCGGGCGAATGCCATCGCATAGTCGGCGTCCTCGAACCTGGGTGAAAGGCCCGCGGTTGGCGGCCACTCCGGGGTGGCCGATTCCCACAGGCACCACTCGAATGCCGCTCGCCGGCGAGTGTCTGGGTCAGGATCGTGCAGCAGTCGGTGATACACCTCGACGAGGTCACCATGCCGTTCGTCAGCTGGCACTGCAGCCCTGAGCCGTTCCCACTGCTCGGGGAAGAGTGCCGCAGCGCCCCCTCGAAAGAGCCAGTCGAACTCGGCGTGACGTCCTGTCGTCACACCGAACAGGACCAACTCGGTGACACGGTCTGGGTGGAGCTCGGCGTAGGCCAGGGCCAACGTGCTGCCCCACGACCCGCCAAGCACGAGCCAGCGCTCGATGTCCAGGTGTTGCCGCAAGGACTCGATGTCCTCGGTGAGCTTCCTGGTAGCGTTGTCCTTGAGGTCTGTCTCTAGCGTGCTCGCATGAGGAGTACTCCGCCCACAGCCTCGCTGGTCGAACTGAACTATTCGGAAGACCTCTGGATCAAACATTCGGCGTTGGCCGCGAGAGCGGCCCGAGCCGGGGCGCTACTCGTTGCGGAGCGCAGCTATCGGGTCGACGGTCGTGGCGCGGTAGGCGGGGTAACTGCCGCTCGCGAAGCCAACGCCCGCCGCCACGAGGAACGCCATCGCGATGCTCCACGGCTGGATCAGCGTCGTCATCTCCTGACCACCCAACTCTCGCCCGTCGAGGGCGAACGAGGCGCCGACGCCGATCGCGATGCCGACGGTGCCGCCGAAGAGGCTGAGCGTCAGCGCCTCGGTGACGAACTGCTTCACGATGTCGCCCGCCGTCGCGCCCACGGCGCGGCGGATGCCGATCTCGCGCGTCCGCTCGGTGACGGAGACGAGCATGATGTTCATCACCCCGATCCCGCCGACGAGCAGCGAGATGCCGGCGATGCTGCCGAGCAGGATCGAGAGCGTGTTGCTGACCTCGGTGGCGGCGTTGATCAGGTCGTCCTGGCTCTGGATCACGAAGTCGGGTTCAGGCGTCTCGTGAAGAAAGAGCAGCAGCTCGGTCACATCCTCCTTGACGCGCTGCTCGTCGGCGCCGCTCGCCGTCTGTACGTCGATCTGTGTGACGCGCAGGTCGCCGGCAGGCGTGTAGAGGAAGCGCAGGCGGCCCGCCGTGCCGCTCAGCGGGACGAAGACCTGGTCGTTCGCCTCGCTCGCGCCTCCCTGCTCCTCAAGCACGCCGATCACGACGAAGCCGAGCGTGATGCGGCCGCCGACGAAGGAGAGCCGCACCTCTTGCCCAATCGGGTCAAGGCCCTCGTAGAGCGTATCGGCGACGCGCGCACCGAGGACGGCCACGAGGGCGCTGTCCTCGTCGTGCAGCGGCGTGATGAAGGAGCCCGAGCGGATTGCCAGGTCGCGCACCTCGGCGTATTCGCTCGAGGTGCTGACGATCTGCGCGCCGACGTTGTTCGCACCCGCGACCGCCTGCGCGTCCACCGCCACGCGCGCGGCGACGGCGACGACGCCGGGGATGCCGTCTGCGGCGATCGCCGCCGCGTCGCCCTGCACGAGCGTGGACTGCTCGAGGCCGGCGAGCGCTCCGGTCTGCGAGGTGGTCGCCTCCGCGCTCGACTCGATGAA
>DAOUID010000366.1:0-5596 GCA_034428315.1 Dehalococcoidia bacterium | reverse complement strand
GCGCTCACGGCGAGGTCGGGTGCGTCGAGGATCTTGCGGGTCTCGTTCACCATCTTCGTCTCCTCCCTGGTGGAGGCGTCCTCGACGAAGTCGTCGACCTGCGGGACGGCGTTGAAGGCGATCTCGCGCTTCTGGGTGCCGGAGGGCTCGTGGCGGCCGGCGAGGGCGGCGGTGGTCTCCGCGCGCAGTCCCTCGACGGCGGCGGCGCCGGCGCCGGCGACCGCCTGGTAGGTGCTGACGACGATGCGGCGGAGGGGGTTGTCGCGATGGATGGGGTAGAGGGCCATCACCATGGGGGTGGTGGTGCAGTTGGGCTGGCTGATGATGCCGCTGTGCGAAGCCATGGCGCCGGCGTTGACCTCGGGGATGACGAGGGGAACGGCGGGGTCCATGCGGAAGGCGCTGGAGTCGTCGATGACGAAGGCGCCGCGGTCGCGGGCGAGGGGTGCGTACTGGCGGGAGGCGTCGCCGGAGGCGGAGAGGAAGACGATCTCGTCGTCGCCGGCGAAGGACTCGGGTGAGGTCTCCTCGATGGTGATGGTGGCGCCGCGAAACTCGACGGTGGAGCCGGCGGAGCGCCGGGTCGCGAGGAGGCGCAGGCGCCCAACGGGGACGTCGCGCTCATCGAGGATCTTGAGGAACTCGCGGCCGACGATTCCCGCGCCACCGACGACCGTGATGGCGTAGGGCTTCATGGGAGGCATGGTAGCGTACGGCCCCGTACCGACTATGGAGGGGACAAGCGTGGACCTGGAAGAGAAGCGGTTCGAGGCGCAGCCCGCGGTCGTCATCCGAACGGCCGCCCGTCAGCAGGATATGGGGCCCGCGATGAGCGAGCTGTTCCCCGCGATCCTGGCATTCGTGCTGGAGAGTGCGGCGGAGCCCGCGGGATCGCCCTTCTGCCGCTATCTCTCGATGGGGGGCGAGGAGTGGGAGTTCGAGTGCGGGATGACGGTGACGGAGCCGGTGGCGGGCGAGGGACGGGTGGAGGCGACGGAGCTCCCGGGCGGGGACGTGGTCACGACGGTGCACGTGGGGCCGTACGAGACGCTGGGGCAGTCGTGGGGGGCGCTGGAGGGCTGGATGAAGGAGAACGGGAGGGTTCCGGGGGGCGCGGCGTGGGAGGTGTACTGGACCGACCCGGGCGAGGTGCCAAACCCCGCGGAGTGGCGCACGGAACTGGTGATGCCGCTCGCGTCGGAGGGGTAGGGGGAAGGGCTACTCGACGACGGCGGGCTCGCCGGGCTCGGGCTGTGGGTCGAGCTCGACGGCGGGGGCCTCGATGGCCTTGGGCTGGGGCTCCATGTGCTCGAGGCCGGCGATGCTAAAACCGAGGTCACCCAGCTCGCAGAGGAAGCTGCAGTAGGTGAGACGGAGGGAGCTGGTCGACTTGGAAGGCACGTAGCGAAGCTCGCAGCGAATGCAGCGAAGCATCTCCTCGCTATCCGGACCGAAGGCCGGGGCGGAGGGGGAGTCGTGGCCAGATGCATCAACCATCGCAAGGACCATGCTAACGCTTCCCGGAGCGACCGCAAGCAGAAGCGACTCAATCTAGACGGATTCTTGAAGGGGCTCGCCGAGGCTGGTAGCCTCGTAGGGCTACGACCCATCCACGCAGCAGGCCTTGGAGGGAGGCAATGCAGCGGCCGCAGTTCCTCAGCCGCCATACCACTCACCCGTTGCCCTGGTATCTCGACGTGCGCCGCCTCGGCATCGCCAGCGTGGAGATGTTCGGGACCGTCGGGGCGCTGTTCATCTATTTCTTCGTGCGCGGCGGGCGGCCCGACGACATCGAGGCGTCGCTGACGCGGGGGCTCCAGATCATCGATCTCGAGCAGCGGCTGGGCATCTTCACGGAACTGCAGTGGCAGAAGGCCTTCCTTCCCTACGACCTCCTGATGGACATCGCAAACCAGGTGTACGCGTGGGGGCACTACCCCGTGCTGGCGGCGATCGGGACGTGGCTGGCGATCAAGAACCCCGCCCGCTTCCGCTTCGTGCGGAACGTGATGCTGCTCTCGGGCGTGGTGGGCATCGCCGCCTACTGGCTGCTGCCGACGGCGCCGCCGCGGCTGATCCATCTCTCGGGCATCGACTTCGGGTTCGTGGACACGGTGCACGGGAGCGCGGACGTGGTGTACCTGCAGCCGGCGCCCTTCGTGAACGACTTCGCGGCGCTGCCGAGCTTCCACTTCGGGTGGATCGCCCTGGCCTCGGCGGCCATCTGGGTGAACACGACGAACGTGTGGCTGCGAGCCTTCGCGGTGTCGATGTCGGTGGTGATGTGGTGGGCGATCGTGGTGACGGGGAACCACTTCTTCATCGACATGGTGGTCGGCGGCCTCGTGGTGGCGGTGTGCTGGGTGGCGGTGGCGTACCTGGACAGGATCGGCGTGAGCGCACGCCTGACGGACCTGCTCTTCGCGGGAGTGCGGCGGGTGCGCGACTCGCTGGTCGAGCGCCTGCGGCCACTGCTGGTCGAGCGCCTGCGGCCGCGGCTGCCCGAGCGCCTGCGCTCGCGCCTCCCGGACGGCGTCGCGTAGCCTTCCCCTCGTGCCCGAACTGGATCGCGGAGATTGGACGCTCGCGTACGACGTGGCGGGAGCGGCGGAGGCGCCCGTCGCGCTCCTGCTGCACGACAGCGCGGACGACCGGCGCGCGTGGCGCGCCCTCGCCATGGACATGGTGGAGGACTTCCGCACGATCGCGCCGGACCTGCGCGGCTTCGGCGAGAGCGGCCGGCCTCCCAACCCGGCGGCGGCGCCGGAGATCGGAGACTACGCGGACGACCTGATCGCGCTGCTCGACGGCGAGGGCGTGGACACCCTCGCCGTGATCGGGGCGGGGTTCGGGGCGGAGGTGGCGCTGGAGCTGGCGCTGGGCGCGCCGGAACGAGTGGACCTTGTGGTGTTGAGCGGGGCACTGCCCGCCGCCGACCACCCCTCCTACACCGAGGAGCTGCGCGCCTACCAGCAGCAGGTCGCGGAGCGCGCGCGGCTGGCGGGGCGCTTCGGGATGGGGCGGGCGGGGGTCGAGGCGGCCACCGCCGTCGAGGGAACGTACCTGCGAGACTCGACGCGCCAGCGGTACGGCCGCGTAAACGCGGACGCCTACGCCGCTGCGCACGAGGCGTGCGCCGGCCGTGGCGACCTCCTGACGCGGCTGGTCTCCCTCCCGGTTCCCGCACTCGTCGTGGCGGGGGAGGACGACCCGCTGTTGCCGGCGGCGAGGCTGCTGGCGGACACGCTCCCACGGGGCCGGCTGCACACCATCGAGGGATGCGGGCGGGGGGCGCCGTTCGTGGCTCCGCGGGCCTTCGAGGGGGCGCTGGGAGCCTTCTTCGGGGACGTGCGGGCGGGCGAAGCGCAAGCCTGACGTGGGTGCCGGGAGGGGAGGGGCTGCTATACTCGGTCCCGCTCCCTACGACTCACCCAAGGGGTTGCCAACGCATGAAGCGCATTCTCGCCCTCCTCGTTCTCCTCGCCGTCGCCGCCTCGGTGGTGGTCGTGATGCGCCGCAGCGCGGGCGTCGACGACTTTCTTGATGAGGACCTCGACTAGCTGAGCGACGCGCCGCAATTCCCAACCGAGCCCCCGCCAGGCACCACCACCGCCGACCCCGTCGTCACGGGGTACGGCGCCGTCACCGCGCACGGAAGCGGCGTCGAGCCGCTGTGGGCGGCGCTGGCGGAGGGGCGGTCACCGGCGACTGACTGGGCGCCCGACGACGGCCCCGAGACGTACCGCGCGGGGCCGATCCCCGACGACTACCGGCCCCACCCACGCATCCCCCGGAATCTCGCGCACTTCCTCGACCGAGGGTCGATGATCGGGCTCGACGCCGCCCTCCAGGCGGTGGAGGCGGCGGGTCTGACGGCGGGCATCGCAGACTCCCGCCGCTTCGCCGTGGCCGACGGGCTCGCGTTTCGGGCGCCCGGCCAGGCGACCCTCTTCGTGCCGTACGGGCAGCTCGTGGCGCGGACGCTGGGGGTGAGGGGGACGGTGGCGGGGCTGGCCGGGGCGGAGGCGAGCGGGCTGGCGGCGATCTCGGAGGCGGTGGCCATCATCGCCAGCGGCGAGGCGGACGTGGTGGTGGCGGGGGCGGCGCAGGCGCTCCAGGCGCCCGTGCTCGCGCACCTGGCCCAGCAGGGGGCGATCGCAGCGGAGGACGCACACCCCCTCGACGCCCATCCCGACGGCTGCACGCCCGCCGAGGGCGCGGCCTACGTGGTCATCGAGGCGGAGGCGCACGCACGAGCGCGGGGCGCGACGGTGCACGCGCACATCGCGGCCGCGACGCGAACCTTCAACCCGCTGGCGGAACCGCTCGAGCCGAGCGACGCGGCGGAAGCGGGGCGGGCGATGCAGGCAGTGCTGGGCGCCGCGGGCTACCTGCAGAACCAGGTCGACCACGTCGCGTTGTGCGCGGACGGCCGCGCCAATCGCGACGCCTCCGACGCGGTGGGGCTGGCGCGTACCTTCGGGCGGCACGTGTACTACGCGAGCGTGACCGCGCCGGCGGGGGCGCTGGGGCAGACGCTGGCGGCGAGCGGTCCGCTGGCGCTGGTGTACGCGCTGGAGGCGATGCGCCGGCAGCAGGTGGCGCCGGCGGCGGGCTTCCGCGAACCTCCGGAGCGTTCGGACCTGAGCGTGGTGCGGGAGACGCGCGACGAGCGTCTCGACTGCGTGCTGGTGACCTCGCTGGGGCTGGGCGGCTCGAACGCGAGCGTGCTGCTGCAGCGCTAGCCGCGAGGCGATTCCTTCCGCGTTCGGCGGGCCGCCGGTACGATGCGGCCAGTGGAGATCAGCTGGCTGGGCCGCACCTGTTTCCGCCTTCGCGGCCGCGAGGGCGCCGTGTTGACCGACCCGGTGGCGGCATCGACGGGCTACAGCCTGGGACGCACGACCGCCGAGATCGTGACGCTGAGCCGCAGCGACGACCCGGCCATCAGCAACCACGACGGCGTACAGGGGGACCCGCGCATCTTCAAGGCGCCGGGCGAGTACGAGGTGCGCGGCATCCTCGTGACGGGCATTCCCATCCCGCGCGAGGACGGGCGGACGATGGCCTTCGCCTACGAGATCGACGGGGTCAATATCGTCCACCTGGGGCTGCCGGACACGCCGCCCGACGCTTCCGTGCTCGAGCACTTCGAGAACGTGGACGTGCTGCTGATGCCGGTCGGCGGCGGGGGGTCGCTGTCGGCATCGGAAGCGGCGGACCTGATGCAGCGCATCGACCCGAACATCGCGGTGCCGATGAACTACCGCACGGACCTCGACAGCATGCACCTCGACCCCATCGACCGGTTCCTGAGCGAGGCGGGGGCGACGCCCGAGCCCCGACCGCGCCTGTCGGTGACGCGAGGGTCGATCCCGAGCGAACTGACGGTCGAAGTGCTGAAGCCGCGCGGCAGCTAGCCGCTTCCCCTCTCTCTATCTGTCGGAGACGAGCGCGCCGTAGGCGGCGGGCACGCGGTCGCGCAGGGCGTGGGTGCCGGGGGCCATGTCCTTCCAGCGGGCGTTGGCGCGGTTGACCTGCGCGGCCATGGCCACGCCGGTGTCGCCGGGGACGGCCGTGAGGGGGGCGCCGGTGG
>DAOUID010000365.1:0-2560 GCA_034428315.1 Dehalococcoidia bacterium | reverse complement strand
CCCTCCGGGAGGGGCAGGGGCGCGGCGGCGGGCGGGATGCCGTCGGCGGCGGCGGCTTCGCGCTCTCGCTCATCGACGAGGGCCTGCACATCCTTGCGGGTGACGCGTCCGCCGCGACCGCTCCCGGCGATGGCCGTCAGGTCGATGTCGTGCTTGGCGGCGAGCCGCTGGACGACGGGCGAGTAGACGCCCGCGCGGCTGCCGTCGACACCTGGTGCGGGGGCCTCGGTGGCTACCGAAGCCGGCTCGGGTGCGGCGACCGGGGTTGGCTCCGCTTCCGCGCCTGAGGTGGCCTCGAGGATGGTGCAGAGGGGGGCATCGACCTCGACGGTCTCGCCCTCGGGAACGAGGATCTCGCCGAGAGCGCCCTCGAAGGGAGAGGGGAGCTCGGCCGTGACCTTCTCCGTCTCGATCTCGCAGATGGGCTCGTCGAGGGCGACGGTATCGCCGGGCTGCTTGAGCCACTGCAGGACCGTGCCTTCGGTCACGCTCTCGCCGAGCTGCGGCATCGTGATCGTCGCCATCAGTAGGCCGCCAGGTCGCGTGCGGCGGCGGCGATCTTCACGCGGTCTGGCATGAAGGCCGACTCCATCGCTTCGTGGAAGGGCATGGGTGGGATGTCGGGGGCGGCGACACGGCGGATAGGCGCATCGAGGTCCTCGAAGGCGTGCTCGGAGATGATGCCGGCGATCTCGCCGCCGAGCCCGCCGGTGAGCGTGTCCTCGTGGACGATGAGCACCTTCCCGGTGGCGCGGGCCGCTTCGAGAATCGTCTCCGTGTCGAGGGGGTTGAGGGTGAGGAGATCGACGACCGTGCAGTCGATACCGTCGCCGGCGAGCTCCTCGGCGGCCGCGAGGGACTCGTGCAGCATCATGCCGTAGGCGAAGACCGTCAGGTCGTCGCCGCGGCGCGTGATGCGGGAGCGGCCGATGCGGTCCTCCGCGGGAGCGCCATCGACCTCCTGGCGGATGAGGCGATAGGTGCGCTTGTGCTCGAGGAAGAGCACGGGATTGGGTTCGGCGATGGCCGCTTTCAGGAGCGAGCGGTAGTCGGCCGGGAACGAAGGCGCCACAACCTTGATGCCGGGCATGTGGGCGTAGTAAGCCTCGATGCTCTGGGAGTGGTGCTGACCGCCGTGGACGCCCCCTCCCCAGGGGGTGCGCACGACCATCGGAAGGTACTGCTCGCCGCGCGTGCGCCAGGACCAGCGCGAGGCCTCGCTGCAGAGCTGGTCGAAGCCGGCGTGGATGAAGTCGGCGAACTGGATCTCGGCGATGGGGCGCTGGCCGTAGTGGGCCGCGCCGATCGTGATGCCGATGATGGAGGACTCGGCGAGGGGCGTATCAAGGATGCGTCCCGGGTACTTCCCCGAGAGGCCGTCGGTGGCGCGGAAGACGCCGCCCGCCTCCAGGTCCTGGCCGAGGAGGAAGACGCGGTCGTCGGAGGCGAGCGCCTCGTCGAGCGTCTCGCGCACGGCTTCGAGGACGCTGACCTCAGCCATCGTCGCCCTCCCGGTAGAGGAAGCCGAACATGTCGTCAGCCGTGGGGTCGGGCTGGTCGAGGGCCCATTTGGCGGCGGCGCGCACCTCCACGTCGACGCCGGACTCGATGGCGTCGAGGTCCTCGGGCGGGAAGAGGCAGTCCTCCTCCACGCGGTTGCGGAAGAGGAGGATGGGGTCGCGGCTGGCCCAGTTCTCGAGCTCCTCGCGGGGGCGGTAGCGCCGGTGGTCGTCGTCGCTGGAATGCGCCCACATGCGGAAGCACTTGGCCTCGATCAGGAACGGGCCTGCCCCGCGCCGCGCCTGGTCCACGGCGGGGCGCACGGTCTGGTACACAGCGATGGCGTCGAGGCCGTCGACGACGGCGCTCTGGATGCCGTAGGCGGAGGCGCGATCGGCGACGTGGGGGACGGGCATCTCCTTCTCGGTCCGCTCGGAGATGGCGTAGCCGTTGTTCTCCACGAAGAAGATGACGGGGAGCTTGTGGATGGCGGCGAAATTGAGCGCCTCGTGGAAATCGCCGCGGCTGGTGCTGCCCTCGCCGCAACTGGCGAAGGCAACGATGGGGTCGTTGCGCATCTTGGCCGCGAGGGCGACGCCGACGGCATGCACGAGCTGGGTCGCCACGACGCTGGACTGGGTAAGGACGCGCCGGTTCGCGCTGCCCCAGTGCGACGGCATCTGGCGGCCGAAGGAGTTGGGGTCGTCGAGCTTGCCGAGGGCGTTGAGCATGGCCTCGCGGGCGGTCATTCCGAGCACGAGCATGACGCCGAGGTCGCGGTAGTAGGGGGCGGCGTAGTCGACTCCCGCCTTGAGGGCCATGCCGGCGCCGACCTGGGCGGCCTCCTGCCCGGCGCCGGCGATGACGAAGTCGGCGCGACCCTGGCGGTTGAGGGTCATCATGCGCTCCTCCAGCCGGCGGGAGAGGAGCATGTAGCGGTACATGGCCTCGAGCTGCTCCTCGCTGAGGAGGTAGTCGTGCAGCATCTCGCTGGAGCGTGGCACACGGGTCTGGCTGGTGGTCATCGGCGGGCGACTCCTCCGCAATCCATGCTAGCAGG
>DAOUID010000364.1:0-4594 GCA_034428315.1 Dehalococcoidia bacterium | reverse complement strand
TCGTGCGCCCGCTCAGCGACCGCGTCAGCCAGCTCATCGGGTGGGCGGCGATCGCGATGCCCCCCTGCGCATGGATCGCTTCGATCGTCGCCTCCACCGACCGGAAGATGGGAGGGGTCTCCTCGATGAAAAGCGCCAGCAGGTGTCCGTGCCGGGTCGTGATCTCCGCCCCAGGCACCACCGCCACCCGCAGCCCCTGCTTCGCCGCCAGCTCGCGCGCCTCCAGCCCGCCCCGCACGTCCTCGTGGTCGGTGATCGCGATCACGTCCAGGTCCGTGTCGCGCTCCGCGCGCTCAAGCACGCTCGCTACCGAGGCCATCCCGTCCGAGATGCGCGTGTGAATGTGGAGGTCCGCCTTACCCACAGGCGTGCACCTTCCAGAAGTCCTCGAGCACGGTCCACTGCCCCGGGTCGCGCCGCAGGTGCGCCCCGAACACGTCCGCCCAGCGCTGCGCCGCCGCCCCGATCGCCTCCTCCCGGTCCCCCTCCGACGACACCCTGAACGGCTCCTCGATAAACACCGTCTGGTCACGGGTGCCCCGCCGCGAGAGGAACAGCGGCACCACCGTCGCCCCCGAGCGGCGCGCCAGCTCCCAGGGTCCGCGCGGAAGCCGCACCCGACGCCCCAGGAGCGTCGTACAGATGCCCCCGCCCGCCAGGTCGCGGTCCGCCAGCAGCGCTACCATCCCGCCTGCCCGCAGCTCGCGCAGCGCCTCGCGCGTGCCGCCCATGTCGACCTCAACTACGCGCCCGCCGGCGATCTCCCGCAGCCGCGCCATCTCCCGCCCCAGCGCGGGCGGCTGCAGCGCTTCCACCAGCTCCACCCAGCGCCGCCCCCGCTGCGCGACGGCCACCAGCGCCAGCTCCGGGTTCCCCGTGTGCGCGCTCGCGATGAGCACGGGGCCGTCCTCGAACAATGCCGGGACGTGCTCCTCCCCCACGACCTGCAGGTGCTCCCGCTCGTAGCTGGCGTGATCCCGGTAGGCCAGCGTGGCCAGGTCGACGTGGTAGTTCGCTGCGTTCAGGAACGTCCGGCGGGATGCCTCCCGGGCCCGCTCACGATCCCCGTCGCAGGCCGGCAGCAGGTTCTCCTCGAGCCGCGTCCTCGCATTCACCCGGAGGGTCCACGCGACCCACCCGGCCGCTCGCGCCAGCGCGTAGCCCAGCCCTGGGAACCGCCCCGCCACCGGCGCGCCCACCTTGAGAGCGGCCAGCGTCAGCGTTCCTTCGAAGCTTCGTCCGAGGTGTGTGCTTCCCAAAACTCGCGGAACATATACCACTGTTCCGGGTACTTGCGGACATACGCCTCGTGTGCGGTCATGATTGCCTGCGTCAGCGCCTGCACGTCGCGGTCGCTGTCTCCGCTTGGCTCGAAGTCCAGATCGAAGTTCCCGAGTATGTCGATGCGCCCCGGACCCCGCCGTGGAAACGCCACCGCCCCGATCGCCGCCCCCGTCCTCAGCGCCAGCCGCGCCGGGCCCGCCGGCACTTCCACCTCCTCCCCGAAAAAGCGGACGCGCACGCCTCCCTCGTGCAGCGGCCGGTCGATGAGCGTCGCCACCATCTCGTTCCGCTTGAGCGACCGCACCAGCGATGGCCCCACCTTCTCCATCTTCACCAGCCGCACCCCCAGCGCTTCCCGCCCCCGGACGATCAGCTCGTCCAGCCCTGGGTGGCCGAACGACTCCCCCACCACCGTCATGGTGTAGCCACGCGCCGCGGTGTTCGTCGCCGCCAGGTCCCAGTTGCCGAAGTGCATGGGCGCGACCAGCACCCCCCGTCCCCGTTCCATCCCCCGGTCGACCCCGTCGAAGGCTGGGGTCTCCACTCCCACCGCCAGCCGCTCCTCGGGCGAGAGGTTCCCGCTCGCGGCGAACTCGACCATGTACCGCAGGTAGTTCGCCAGCGACTGACGAGCGATACGGTTGCGCTCCCCGACACTTGCCTCGGGGAGCACCCGGGCGTAGTTCCGCAGCATCGTCCGCCGGCCCTGCGGCCAGCAGTAGTACATCGCGCTGCCGACGAGCCCCGCGATCGCACAGAGGAGCGGCAGCGGGACCACGCGTGTGACGGCCAGCAGCGCCCGCCACCCGGCAAATGCGAACGTTCCCGCTCCCCCGGCTTCTACAGCTACGCCTCCGCGATGAACGACTCGACCATGTCCCTGGCCTCGTCGTCGTGATACTGCACCGGCGGCGACTTCATGAAGTACGCGCTCGGCGCCAGCAGCGGCCCCTTCAGTCCCCGGTCGAGCCCCAGCTTCGCGCAGCGGATCGCGTCGATCACCACGCCCGCGCTGTTCGGGCTGTCCCACACCTCGAGCTTCAGCTCCACGTTCAGCGGCACGTTCCCGAAGGTCGTGCCCTCCATCCGGATGTGGCACCACTTGCGGTCGTCCAGCCAGGGCACGTAGTCGCTCGGGCCCACGTGCACGTCGTTGGCGGGCATCTCGTAGTCGATCTGGCTCGTCACGGCCGAAGTCTTCGAGATCTTCTTCGACTCCAGCCGCGAACGCTCCAGCATGTTCATGAAGTCCGTGTTCCCGCCGAAGTTGAGCTGGTACGTCCGGTCCAGCCGCACGCCCCGGTCGAGGAACAGGCGCGCCAGCGTGCGGTGCACAATGGTCGCCCCCACCTGGCTCTTGATGTCGTCCCCCACGATCGGCAGCCCCGCCTCCTCGAAGCGGCGCGGCCAGTAGCCGTTCTCGTCCCGCGCAATGAACACGGGGATGCAGTTGATGAAGGCGCACCCCGCCGCCAGCGTCTGCTCCACGTACCACTTCGTCGCCTCTTCCGAGCCCACCGGGAGGTAGTTGATGACGACGTCGACGTCGTTCTCGCGCAGCAGCTTCACGATGTCCGCCGTGCCGCCGGGCGCCTTCTCGATCACGTCGCCCAGGTACTGCCCCAGGCCGTCGTGGGTCATCCCCCGCTCGACCTTCACGCCCGCGGGTGGCACGTCGGAGAACTTGTAGGTGTTGTTCTGGCCGGCGAACACCGCCTCCGACAGGTCTTTCCCGACCTTGTCGGCGTCGATATCGATCGCCACGGCCACGTTGATGTCGTTGATGTGGTAGCCCCCCACCACGGGGTGCATGATGCCGGGAACCTCGTCCCCTTCCTCGATGTGCCGGTAGAACTCCAGCCCCTGCACGAGCGAGGAGGCGCAGTTGCCCACCCCGATGATGGCCACGTTGATACTCAAGGTCGAAATCTCCAGAGAAATGGTTCAGTGAGCGCGCGGAGACTCGCTCAACGGCCACGCTCTTGCGGCCGCCGGGCCGCAACGTAGTAGTCCAGCCTAACACGGGCCCTGCCCATGCGCCCCCGGTTCCCCGTAGCTCGCGGCCTACAATAGCTGCGTGCCCCCGTAGCTCAGCGGACAGAGCAGGCGTCTTCTAAACGTCTGGCCGCAGGTTCGACTCCTGCCGGGGGCGCCACCCCTCCTTGCAACCCCCCGTCCCACCCCCCACCATCTCCGCCGAGGCGAAGCCATGCAGGTCTCTCCCAGCGTCCGCGCTGTCCAGGTCCCCGACGAGAGCCCTATGCGTCCCGTTTCTACGAACATCTACCTCGTGGGCCGCGACCAGGTGCTCACCATCGACTCCGGCGAGGCCCTCGACCGCTACCGCTGGATGCTGCGCGGCTACCTCGCCGCGACCGAGAAGGCCGAGATCGCCATCGCCGCAGTCACCCATCATCACGCCGACCACTCCGGCAACCTCAAGTGGACCCGCGAGATCTTCGACGCCGAGATCGCCATCCCCGAGAACGGCCGCCCCCTCCTCAAGGGCCGCCTCCCCGCGAAGGGCGTCCACAAGCTCGCCGACGGCCAGCTCGTCGAGCTCGATGGCGGCGTCAACCTCCGCGTCATCACCTCCCCCGGCCACTCCGTCGACTCCATCTGCTACTACCTCGAGGACGAAGGCGTCCTCTTCACCGGCGACACCATGCTCGGCTCCACCACCACCACCATCGGCGACCTCGCCGCCTACCGCGCCACCCTCCAGCGCCTCGTCGACCTCCCCAACCTCAAGGTCATCTGCCCCGGCCACGGACCCGGCCGACCTGAAGCGAGCCGAGCGGGCAGCCGAGATTGCCGGGCTGGCCGGCGACTACCAGAAGGCGGAGTGGGGCAGCCAGATCCGCTCTTATGTGCTGCATCCCTACCAGCAGGTCAAAGACGACCGCACCGGCGTGACCATCGGCAATGTGGAGGGGGTGCTGGCCGGAAATCTCGACGAGCTGATCGAGGCCTACCTGCGGTGGAGGCGCATGTCTTGAGCGCGGCCAGGTTCAGGCCGGAGGGTGCGCAATCGATGCCTGGTGGCGGTGGTAGCGTTGGTCGAGCTTTCTGGGCCAACAAAGGGGGGTTTGTGCCCGGATCGCAGTTCGGAGTTCACAGGGCATGATCAGAATGGAGAACGTCACCAAGGTGTACAAGGGCGAGGTGCTCGCCCTTCAGAACGCCTCCTGCGAAGTGCAGCGGGGGGAGTTTGTCTTCTTGGTTGGGCCGTCGGGATCGGGCAAGTCCACGTTCATGCGCCTGCTCAACAAAGAGGAGAAGCCTGACCGGGGCCGGGTATACGTAGCTG
>DAOUID010000363.1:0-7094 GCA_034428315.1 Dehalococcoidia bacterium | reverse complement strand
ATGACGACGCCGGCCTTCGAGACGCTGTAGTCCGTCAGGAGGGGCGAGGGGTTGTAGGCGTTGATCGAGGCGAAGTTGACGATGGCGCCGCCGTGGCCCTCGTTCACCATCTGGCGGGCCGCCTCGCGCGCGCAGAGCATGACCCCCGTGAGGTTCACATCGAGGACCTTCCGCCAGAACTCCGTGGGCCTGTTGAGGTTGCTCGCCGCCTCGGGGTGGAGGAAGGGGTCGGTGTCGTCGTCGCCCTCGACGTAGTTGGCGTAGGAGATACCAGCCGCGGTGACCATCGAGTCGAGCCGGCCAAACCTGGCGGCCGTTTCCGCGACGACGCTGAGCACATCCTGTTCGCTGGACACGTCGGTGTGCATGAACAGTGCGTTCCCGCCCAGGTCCTCGATCTGGGCGGCGGTCTGTTCACCGCCCTCGTCGTTGACGTCGGCGATGGCGACGGCTGCGCCTTCGCGGGCGAGCAGCAGCGACGTTGCCCGGCCCATGCCGGACCCGCCGCCCGTAACGATGGAAACCCTGCCTTCAAGTTCTCCTGCCATGGTCCTGTCCTCCGGTTCTGTTGGTGTGGCGACGCGAGGGCGCGGCCCCTAGACGGTACTGATGCCGCCGTCCACGCCAAGGGTCTTGCCCGTGACGTAGCTGGAGCGGTCGCTGGTAAGGAAGAGGACCGCCTCAGCGACCTCGTCGGGGTCGGCGGTGCGCTGGAGGGGGACATGTCCCCACGAGGCACTGGGCCCGGCGGCCCCGCCAGCCCTGTGCACGCGCGCCAGCATGGGCGTCTCGATGGGGCCGGGGGCGACGGCGTTGACGCGGATGCCCCGGGGGCCGAACTCGGCGGCGAAACAGCGCGTCAGCATGACGACGCCGGCCTTCGAGACGCTGTAGTCGGTGAGGATGGGGGAGGGGTTGTAGGCGTTGATCGAGGCGAAGTTGACGATGGCGCCGCCGTGGCCCTCGTTGATCATCTGGCGAGCGGCCTCGCGGGCGCAGAGCATGACGCCCGTGAGGTTCACATCGATGACCTTCTGCCAGGACTCCGTGGGTTTGTTGAGGTTGCTGGCCACCTCGGGGTGGAGGAAGGGGTCGGTGTCGTCGTCGCCCTCGACGTACTTCGCGTAGGAGATGCCGGCGGCGGTGACCATCGAGTCGAGGCGGCCGAACTTGCCGGCCGTCTGGGCGACGACGCTGACTACGTCCTCCTCGCTGGAGACATCGGTGTGAACGAAGAGGGACTCGCCGCCGAGGTCCTCGATCTGGGCGGCGGTCTGCTCGCCGCCCTCGTCGTTGACGTCGGCGATAGCGACGGCCGCGCCTTCGCGGGCGAACATGAGAGCCGCCGAGCGGCCCATGCCCGACCCGCCGCCGGTGACGATGGAAACCTTGCCTTCAAGCTCTCCTGCCATTGGTTCTCTCCTTGCGGGCGTTGGCGCCCCGGGGGTGCGGCCCCTAGACGGTGTTGGTGCCGCCGTCCACGCCGAGCGTCTTGCCGGTGACGTAGCTGGAGCGGTCGCTGGTGAAGAAGAGGACGGCTTCAGCGACCTCCTCGGGTTGGGCCATGCGGCCCAGGGGCAGGGCGCCGCCCTGCTGCTGGAGGGCGCCAGTGCGCTGCAAGGAGGCTGTCATGGGGGTGTCGATGGGGCCCGGGGCGACGGCGTTGACGCGGATACCGTGGGGTCCGAACTCCACGGCGAAGCAGCGCGTGAGCATGACGACGCCGACCTTGGAGACGCAGTAATCCATGATGCCGGGGGAGGGGCCGTAGGCGGCGATCGAGGCGAAGTTGACGATCGTGCCGCCGTGACCCTCGGCCACCATCTGGCGGGCGGCCTCGCGAGCGCAGAGCATGACGCCGGTGAGGTTCACGTCGATGACCTTCTGCCAGCGCTCGGTGGGCTTGTTGAGGATGGTGGCGACCTCGGGGTGGACGAAGGGGTCGGTGGCCTCGTCGCCCTCGACGTAGTCGGCGTAGGAGATGCCGGCGGCGGTCACCATCGAGTCGAGGCGGCCGAACTTGCCGACGGTCTCCCCGACGAGGTTGAGGACGTCCTGCTCGCTGGAGGTATCGGTGTGCACGAAGAGGGCGTTCCCACCGCTGTCCTCGATCTGGGCCGCGACCTGCTCGCCGCCCTCGTCGTTGACGTCGGCGATGGCGACGCTGGCGCCCTCGCGCGCGAACATCAGGGCCGTCGAGCGGCCCATGCCGGAGCCGCCGCCGGTGATGATGGAAACCTTGCCTTCGAGTTCTCCCGCCATGAATCTCTCCTTCTTCGCTTTGACCCCGCGGGGTCGGAAGGCGCAGCCTACGCTGTTGGACGGCGCTCCTCAGCACCGGGCAGGCGAACGATGACCGCAACCGTGTACGACACGCCGGACGAGGCCCTGGAGGGCATCGCCGACGGCGCGCGGGTGATGGCGGGCGGGTTCGCCTCGGCGGGCACACCGACGAACCTGATCCTGGCGCTCAAGCGGCGGGGGACGCGGGACCTGACCGTGATCGCGAACAACATCGGGCTGGGGGACCGGCTCGACGACCTGTGCGAGGACCGGCAGGTCTCGAGGGTGATCGCGACCTTCGCGATCCGCGCCTCAAGCGCGCGGCCGACGAACTTCGAGACCCAATACCGCGCCGGGGAGGTTGCGCTGGAGCTGGTGCCGCAGGGGACGTTCGTGGAGCGCATCCGGGCGGGCGGCGCGGGCATCGGGGGGTTCCTGACGCGCACCGGGGTGGGGACAGAGGTCGCGGAGGGGAAGGAGGTGCTGGAGTGGGCGGGGGAGGAGTGGCTGCTGGAGCGCCCGCTGCGGGCCGACGTGGCGCTGCTGAAGGCTCACCGGGCGGACCGGCTCGGGAACCTGGGCTACCGGCTGGCGGGACGCAACTTCAACCCCGTGATGGCGACCGCCGCCGATCTCGTGATCGCGGAGGTGGAAGAGATCGTGGAGACGGGCGAGCTCCCACCGGATGAGGTCCACACGCCGGCGGTGTTCGTCGACCGGATCGTGCGCTGCGACCCGGTGGAGGTGCGCTGGGATGGCGGATAGGGCGAAGCCGGGGATGACGCGCGAACTGATCGCGCTGCGGGTAGCGCGGGAGCTGGCGCCCGGGAACGTCGTGAACCTTGGCATCGGGCTGCCGACGCTGGTGGGCGCGCACGCGCCCCCCGAGACGAACATCCTGCTGCAGGCCGAGAACGGCATCCTCGGGTACGGCGGCTTCACCGAGGAAGCGTTCGACCCGGACCTGATCAACGCGGGAGGACAGCCCGTCGACCTGAATCCCGGGGCGAGCTTCTTCGACAGCGCGGTCTCCTTCGGGATGATCCGGGGCGGGCACATCGACGTGGCCGTGCTGGGCGGGCTGCAGGTGTCGGAACGGGGCGACCTGGCGAACTGGTCGGTGCCGGAGCGGGGCGGGGGCAGCATCGGCGGGGCGATGGACCTGGCGGTGGGGGCGCGGCGGCTAATCGTCGCTATGGAGCACACGACGCGGGACGGGACGGCGCGCATCGTGCGGGAGTGCTCGTACCCGCTCACGGCTCGGCGGTGCGTGGACCTGATCGTGACGGACCTGGCGGTGGTGGAAGTGGGGCCGGCGGGGCTGAAGCTGACGGAGGTCGCGCCGGGGTGGCAGCCGGGGGAGGTGGCAGCGCTCACGGAAGCGCCGCTCCCGTTGTCGGAGGACGTGCGCGAGATGGAGCTGTAGGGGCCCCTCCCCGGTCCTGAATCGCTTTGCGGGGCTGGGTATAGTGCGGGAGCACGCTGACGCAGGCCGGAGAGGAACCATGGCTGACGAGCGAACAGCGCTACTGGCGCACCTGATGCGACGGGCGGGGGTGGGCGCGACCCAGGACGAGCTGGCGGCGCTCGCCGAACGCCCCTACGAGGAGGTCGTGGAGGACCTGCTGCATCCGGACCGTTTTCCGGAGGTTAACGACGACGTCCTCTATCGCTACTACCCGCAGATGACGTCGCCGGACACGACGACCGCCTCGGCGGGGCGCTGGGTGTACCGGATGGTGAACACGGCGCGGCCGCTCGAGGAGAAGATGGCGCTGTTCTGGCACCACGTCTTCGCGACGGCCTGGTTCAAGGGCGAGCACATGCTCTCGATGGCCGACCAGATCCAGAGCTTCCGGGAGCACGGTCTGGGGAAGATGCGGGACCTGTTGATCGCGCTCTCGCGCGACCCGGCCATGATCTACTGGCTCGACAACTGCGAGAATCACGCGGACAACCCGAACGAGAACTACGGGCGCGAGCTCCTGGAGCTGTTCTCGATGGGGATCGGGACCTACGACGAGACGGACGTGAAGATGGCGGGGCGGGCGTTCACGGGCTGGACATTCGAGCAGCCCATCCCCCTCTACCCGCACGGCGGGTATCCGGCGCGGTTCGTCTACCGGCCCGAGGACCACGACGACAGCGAGAAGACGTTCCTCGGGGAGACGGGGCCGTTCAACGGCGAGGACGTGATCGACATCATCGTGCGCCAGGAGGCGACGGCGCGCTTCATCTCGCGCCACCTGTACAACTTCTTCGTGGCGGACGAGCCGCAGGTGGCGGCCTGGAGCGTGCAGGAGCCCAACAACCCCGACGCCATCGACGAGCTGGCGACGGTGTTCCTCGAGACGGAGGGTGACCTGCGCATGGTGATGCGGAGGCTGCTGAACGCGGAGTTCTTCAAGCAGGCCCGGTTCGCGAAGGTGAAGTCGCCGGCGGAGTTCGTGGCGGGGGTGCTCAAGCTCTCGGGGACGCTCGGCGACCCGACGCCGCTGATGGGCGCCCTGCAGGGGGCCATGGGCGCGATGGGCCAGAAACTGATGGACCCGCCCAGCGTCGAGGGCTGGCACACCGGCAAGGAGTGGATCGACGGAGGCACGCTCATGGAGCGGGTGAACTTCGCGGTCCAGCAGGTGGGCAACCCGGAGTCGCCCGGCACGCAGGCGGTGGCGGCGCGGCTCGCGAACGGCGGCTCCGCGCCTGCCGAGACGTTGGTCGAGGGGTGCCTGGAAGCGGCGGGGCCGCTGGAAGCCAGCGACGAGACGCGTGAGGCCCTGCTCGCGGGCGCGAGCGCCGGCGAGCACGGCGAACGCGTCGCACGGATGCTCACGCTCGTGGTGGCGACACCCGAGTACCAGTTCGCCTAGGAGGCTGGCGATGGCAAGCAATGGCACGAGCGATCCGGTCCTGGTGATCGTCCAGCTCACGGGTGGGCTCGACTTCATGAACACGCTCATCCCGTACACGGAGGGCACGTACTACGACTCACGCCCGCACGTGGGCATCCCGCAGGAGCAGGTGCTGCCGCTCGGCGAGGACAGCCCGCTGGGCTTCCACCCGGCGGCATCGCGGATGAAGGACCTGTTCGACGGTGGCGATCTGGCGATCGTGCAGGGCATCGGCTACCCGAACTCAAGTCGCTCCCACTTCCGGGGGATGGACATCTGGCACACGTGCGAGCCCGACGTGATCTCGACGGAGGGCTGGATCGCGAAGCTGGTACGGGAGCTGGACCCGCGCAGCGAGAATCCGCTGACGGCGGTCAGCTTCGGGCGGGGCCTACCCCGCGCCTGCGCCGCTCCGGGCGTGACCGTGACCTCGGTGGGCAACCTCGACAACTACGGGCTCATGACGAGCATCGAGCGGGACCAGGAGCGCGAGGCGAACCTCGACCTGTTCCGGCGGATGTACACCCCGGCAGTGGGCGCGGGCCTCGTGCGCGACTACCTCGGCCGCACCGGTCGCGACGTGCTCTCGGGGGCGGACGTGCTGGCGGAGGTTCCGGGCCAGTACACCTCGACGGTCGAGTGGGGGACGAACCCGATCGCCACCGCCCTGCGAGACGTGTCGCGGGTGCACACGGCGGGACTGGGGACGCGGGTCTTCTACACACAGCATGCCGGCTACGACTACCACTCGCACCAGCCGGGCAACCACGATCGCCTGCTGAACGAGCTCTGCGGAGCGCTCTCGGACTTCCTCACGGACCTGCGCAACCACGACGCAGCGGACAACGTTTCGGTGCTCGTATTCACCGAGTTCGGCCGGCGCATCAAGGACAACGGGTCGGGCACGGACCACGGCTCGGGCGGCGGCGCGTACATCCTCGGGGAGCAGGTGCAGGGCGGGCTCTACGCGGAGTACCCGTCGGTGAAGCAGAAGGACTGGCTGAACGGCGAGGATCTGAAGCACACGATCGACTTCCGCGGCATCTACGGCACGATGCTGGAGCAGTGGATGGGCGTGGACGCGGCGCCGATCGTGGGCGGCGACTTCGAGCAGATCTCGCCGTTCACGACGGCGGCGGCCTGAGGGCGCGCCGTGCCGAAGGCGCACGCGCTGCTGCGAGCGGGCTTCCCCTACCTGAGGACGGTGGGCATGCGGCGCGTGACGTCGTATCCCACGGACCTCGCGCTGGGCGACGACGACGTGCTGTTCGTGGTCTGCCGCACGGAGCTTGCCGCGAGCGTGCGGCGGCTGAGCCAGGAGGACGAGGACCTGGGCACGATCGGGAGCTTCCTCTGGCCGCAGTGCATCGTGCGGGGGCCGGACGGGAACCTGTACGTGTCCGACGAGGGCAAGCACACCGTTACCGTGCTCACGCCGGATGGGGAGGTGGTGCGGACCTGGGGCGAGCAGGGCTCGGCGCCGGGGCAACTCGACCGGCCCTCCGGGCTCGCCTTCGACGGGGAAGGGCGGCTGCTGGTGGCGGACGCGGGGAACCACCGCATCCAGCGCTTCACGGCGGAAGGGCAGCACGTCGGCGGGTGGGGCGGCCACGGCTCGGAGCCGGGCCGGTTCGACATGCCCTGGGGGCTGACCATCGACGAAGAGGGCGACGTGTTCGTGGCGGACTGGCGCAACGACCGCGTCCAGAAGCTGACCGCCGAGGGCGAGCCGCTGCTCGTCATCGGCGGGAGCGGCGCGGGCGACGGGGAGTTCAACCGGCCCGCGGGCGTGGCGGTCGACGAGCACGGCGACATCTACGTGGCCGACCGGGGGAACAACCGCGTGCAGCTGTTCGCGCACACGGGTCGCTACGTGCAGCAGTTCCGGGGCGACGCAACGCTCTCGGCGATCGGGCGGCG
>DAOUID010000362.1:0-1594 GCA_034428315.1 Dehalococcoidia bacterium | reverse complement strand
AGGTCGCGCTTGGCGGGGGTGGAGTCGAGGGCGGTATCGAGGGTGGTCACGAGATCATCGAGGCCCTCTCCGGTGGTGGCGGAGGTGCGGACGATGGGCGCGCCTTCCAGCCGCGACCCGATGAGGGTCTCGGCTACCTCCTCGACGACGAGGTCGACGTACTCCTCCTCGGCAAGGTCGCACTTGGTGATGGCGACGACACCGGCGGGGACATCGAGCAGGTCGAGGATGGCGAGATGCTCGCGCGTCTGGGGCATGGGGCCCTCGTCGGCGGCGACGACGAGGAGGGCGAGGTCGACGCCACCGGCGCCGGCCAGCATGTTCTTGATGAAGCGCTCATGTCCGGGGACGTCCACGATGCTTATGTCGCGTCCAGAGGGGAGGGCGAGCCAGGCGAAGCCGAGGTCGATGGTGAGGCCGCGTTCCTTCTCCTCGCGGAGGCGGTCGGGGTCGATGTTGGTGAGGGCGCGCACGAGGGCGCTCTTGCCGTGGTCGACGTGACCAGCGGTGCCAACGACGTACATGGGCGTGGGCGATTATGCCACGCCGGAGGGGCCGCCTCGCGCGGTGGGGGCGGACTTTCCGGCAGGTTCGCGGAGGTGGAGCATGACCTGCACCGCGACCTCGTTGTGGAGGAGGCGGCCACGAGCGCTGAGGCGCAGCTTGCCGCCGGATTCTTCGAGCAGACCGGCTTCGCGGCAGGCATCGAGGGGAGCCCCGGCGACCGCCTCGAGCGGCTCCCCGAAGCACTCGGCGAACTCGGCGGGGTCGAAGCCCTCGACGAGGCGGAAGCGGAGGGCGAGCCAGTCGGACATGGAAGTGGCGGCGTCGGGGCGGACGGCTTCGGCGATGGCGCGTCCGTCGCGGCGGACGGTGTCGATGTAGGCGCGGGGGTTGGCGACGTTCTCGAAGCGGGTACCGTCGAGGAAGCCGTGGGCGCCGGCGCCGATGCCGAGGTAGTCGCCCCAGGTCCAGTAGACGCGGTTGTGGCGGCTCTCGTGGCCGGGACGCGCCCAGTTGGAGAGCTCGTAGTGGCGGTACCCGGCAGCTTCGAGGCGGGCGGCCGCGGCTTCGTACATGGCGGCGACGGCGTCCGGGTCGAGGGGAGTGACCTCGCCGCGCTCGACGTGGCCGTCGAGGGGCGTGCCGGGCTCGACGGTGAGGGCGTAGAGGGAGAGGTGGTCGGGCGCGAGGTGGAGGGCGTGGTCGAGCGTGTCCTGCCAGGCGGCGGGCTCCTGGCCGGGGAGTCCGTACATGAGGTCGAGGTTGACGCCGGGGATTCCGGCCTCGCGGGCAAGGTGGAGGGAGGCGGCGGTCGCCTCGGGGGTGTGGACGCGGTCGAGGAAGGCGAGCGCGGCGGCGTCGAAGCTCTGGGCCCCGAAGGAGATGCGGTTGACGCCCGCAGCCGCGAGCGTGCGGAGGGCGGGAGCGGAGGTGGTTCCGGGGTTGGCCTCGATGCTGACCTCGGCGTTGGGGGCGAGGGGAGCGGCGGCGCGGACGGCCTCGATGATGGCAACGAGCGACTCGGGGGGCATCTCGCCGGGAGTGCCGCCACCGAAGGCGATGGACGCGACGCTCCGACCAGCGAGGTCGG
>DAOUID010000361.1:0-3791 GCA_034428315.1 Dehalococcoidia bacterium | reverse complement strand
CATCGACGGCGCAGAGATGCCCGCTTTCGCAGCCCGGGGCTCCCGCGGTCCGGTGCGGGGCAGGGTGCGGGTACTCGCCGTGGACGACGATCCCCAGGCGCTCAGGTACGTTCGAGACGCCCTGGACAGGGCCGGGTATGTCTCTATAGCGACCGGGAACCCCGAGGACGTACCCCGCCTGATGGATGAGGAAAGCCCCCACCTGGTCCTGCTCGACCTGATGCTGCCTGGGAACGACGGGTTCGAGGTGATGAAGGACATCCTCAAGAGCGAGGACGTGCCGGTCATCTTCCTTTCGATGTACGGCCAGGACGACGTTGTCGCCAGGGCCCTGGACATGGGGGCGTCCGACTACGTGGTCAAGCCCTTCTCGCCGACGGAGCTTGTCGCGAGGATCAGGGCGGCGCTGCGCAAGCGGGTCGCGCCCTACCAGGCCGAGCCGTCCGAACCCTACGACGCGGGCGGGCTGTCCATCGACTACGCCCAACGCCGGGTGACGCTGGCGGGGCATCCGGTGGAGCTGACCGCCACGGAGTACGCGCTGCTCTACGAGCTTTCGGTCCATGCCGGGCGAGTGTTGACCCACGACCAGTTGCTGCGCAGGGTCTGGGGAGTTGGCAACTCGGGGCTGGTGCGGACCATGGTCAACAGGCTCCGCCGCAAGCTGGGCGACGACGCGCAGGACCCCTCCTACATCTTCACCGTGCCCCGCGTCGGATACTACATGGCGAAGCAGGTGACGCGGGAACAGGCGGACGAGTGAAACTAACGAACCGCTTCGGTAACCGGACTTGCTCAGATCGTTGCCATAGACGGTCTTCTTGTGGTTCGCCGCGCCCTTAGTGCGACGTCCGGAACTCGCTGCCACTGGCTATTCGTCAAAGTCCCCAAGCGGCGAGTTTGATGACGGGCCTGTTCCCGCATTCAGTTGCTTTACGCTCCTTCGAGCACGGTCCCAGCCGCGATGTCGGTCTTATGCCGCATGGGACCTGCGTTCACCGGCACTTGTACCAAATAAAATGGCCACAACGCTTGCGATGCCCACGGCCACAAGCAAAGGTACGTCCCACCACCGTCCCAACGAGCACGACATGAACATCCTCACGGCAGCCACTATAATGAGCACAGACAGGATTCTCCAGAATACGGGGCAATGCCCCTCAGGCCATTACCCCCTACGGGGACAATCGACTCCTCGATTGCTCTGTGCTTGCCCGAGCCGTCATTCTAGGTGCGTGAGGCCTGGAGGAGCGCTATCCCGATGGCGCCGGGGCCGGTGTAGACTCCCAGGACCGGGCTGAATCGCGTGATGTAGGGCTCCGCGCCTTCCGGCAGCAGGTCCCTGAGGTCGTCCGCAAGCTCCCTCGCCAGTTCGGGGGAGGTGCTGTGCATCACGGCAAGGGAATCTATCGGCGCAAAGCCTCGCGCCGTCTCCTTCATACGAAGCAGGGCCTTGCGGAAGGTCCGCTCCTTGCCCAGTGGATGGGCCACTCCGTCCTTCAGGATGACCATGGGCTTGATCTTGAGTATCGAGCCGAGCAACGCCTGTGCCCGGCCTATGCGGCCGCCCTTTCGCAGGTACTCCAGTGTCTCAAGAAGGGTGAAGCACTGTGCCCTATCGCACGCATCGTGGGCCAGAGCCGCCACTTCGTCGAGGCCGCCGCCTGCGTTGGCCGCATCGGCTGCTGCTATGACTACGAGTCCAAGCCCCATAGAGCCCTGGGCCGAGTCGATCAACTCCACCGGGCAGTCCGCCGCGGTCATTCGAGCCGCCTGGACGGCGGAGTTGTAGGTGCCGCTTATCTTGGACGAGACGTGAATGGACACTATCCCGTCCGCGCTCTCGCCCAGCCGGTCGTAGACCTCCGTAAATTCCCCGGGTGACGCCTGGGAAGTCTTCGGCAACTCCTGGGAGTGGGCGAGCATGGAGTAGAATTGGTCGGCGGTTATGGTGACGTTGTCCTTGAATGTCCGAACGCCGAAGTGGATGTTCAGCGGGACCACCGCAACGCCTAGTCGCGTTGCGACGTCGACCGGGATGTCAGATGCGCTGTCCGTTACAACTTGGATTGCCATGACGATGCCCTCCTCATCTGCGCTAGGGGTCCATATATCGCTCTCCTCTACGGTTTCGCCATCCGGTAGCCGACCCGGGGCTCGGTGAAGATGTACGTCGGGCTCCTGGCATCGTCTCCCAGCTTTCGTCGAATGGCCTTCACGGAGGTGCGCACCAAGCGCGGGTCGCCGGAGTGCTCCAGGCCCCATACGCGCCTCAGCAGCTGGTCGTGAGTCAACACGCGCCCGGCGTCGATGGAGAGTTCGAAGAGCAGCTTGTACTCCGTCGCCGAAAGGTGCGCCGGATGGCCGGCAACCGCCACGCGGCGTTCTGTGTAGTCGATCTCCAGGTCTCCGAGCATGTAGGGTTCTCGATGGCGCTGTAAGTCGCTTGTCTGATTTTCCAGGGCCGCCCTGATCCTAGCCATGAGTTCCAAGGACGAGAAGGGTTTCACCACGTAGTCAGCGGCGCCCAACTCGAAGGCCCGGACGACGTCCTGGTCCCTTCCCCTTCCGGACAGAAAGATGACCGGGGCGTCGGTGATGTCGGAGATGCGCTTCATCAGCTCGAATCCATCGGTGCCGGGCAGCATACGGTCCAATACTATGAGCCGGGGCCTCTCCGCCTCTATGAGGCGCTCCACCTCTTCCGGCTTGTTAGTTGAGATGGGTGTGTACCCGGCATCGGCGAAGATCCTGCGAAGGAGCCAGAGCATCTGCTGGTCGTCGTCGACGGCGAGAATGCGTCCCCCCTGCCTCTCCGTCGCCGGCATAGAGGTGTCCTGCGCAGCCGGCGTTGCTTCCTCGTATGCCACAGGCATGGTGAAGGTGAATCTCGCGCCTAACCCGAGCCCGGGGCTCTCGGCCCGAATCCGGCCGCCGTGCGTTTCCACTACACCCTTGCATATCGCCAGACCCAGGCCCTCCCCCTCGGTTCTCCAGCCGCCGTCCTCGCGGCTGATGCGGGAGAACTTCCTGAACAGGTGCGGGAGCTGGTCTTCGGAGATACCCGCGCCTTCGTCAGAGACGGTGACGGCGACATAGGGGACTTCGAGAGAGGCGCCAATGCGGATGACTGATTGGGTGGGCGAGTGATTGGACGCGTTGGAGAGCAGGTTGCCCAGCACCTGGATGATGCGATTCCTGTCCGCCATGACGGACGGCAGATTGGGCGGGAGTTCGACTTCGAGGCTGTTCCTATACCCACCGCTAACAAATGCCCTCCTCGCCTCCTCTACCAGGTCCACCACTGCGGTGGGCCTGGCGTCGACTGACAGGACTCCGGCCTCGACTCGCGTCAGGTCGAGGAGGTTCTTGATGATGTCCAGCAGGTGGTCGGACTGCTGGTCGATGATCCGGTAGAATTGTTCCGCCTCGCTGGGACTGAGCGGGGAGGAAGCGCCAAGCAGGGCGGCTGCCGAGCCCTTTATGGAGGCCAGGGGCATTCGCAGCTCATGGCTGACCATGCCGAGGAATTCGGCTCGTTGCCGTTCCAGGTCCTCGAGGGGCGTCATGTCCTGGAGGGTGGCGACTACGGAGACGATTTCACCGTTTTCGGACCGGATCGGCGTGGCGTTGCAGAGTGTGGGCACCGGCGGCCCGTCCGGTAGGTGGATGACGATGTCCTCGGCGCGTACCGTTTCGCCGCTGCGGATGGCCCGTTCCGTCGGCAGCTCTGCCAGGGGAATGTCGCTGCCGTCGGAACGCCTGAACTTCATGACTTCAAGCAGCTGAGG
>DAOUID010000360.1:0-3148 GCA_034428315.1 Dehalococcoidia bacterium | reverse complement strand
GCGCCGGTGGGGGACACCGGCAGACTGGGGGAGTCTTGGGCTCATGGCGCGAGTCGTTTTCATGCTTCCTTTGTCAAGTGTTTTCTTGTCCGGCGCGCTGGATGTCGCCAAGGTCCGGGTGTAGGATTTGGCAGGATCGATCAACATGCGGCCGTCTCTTCATTTGGGCAAATCCGCTGCTCACCATACACGACTGTTTGTGACTTGGATGTGATCCAGAATATTAAATATTATGATCTTATGTGACCATTTGCGGGAGGTTGTAGTTTTGTTGCATTGGGTCGAACCCCCGAACTGGCAGAAGGCCCCTGAGAGTTGGTTTTGGATCCAAACCTGCAGGGGCCCTTGCTCTAGACTTGGGCTCATTAAGTCCCTGTCCGCTCCGATCGCCAAGTCCCCAAGCTCAGGGCTTTCCACATCAGCCTCCACTGTGCTTGGCGGCACATCGGCATCCACCCCGGGGCAATCGCATTCTGTTTCAAGGGGAAGCCCAGCGCAGAAATATATTAAACAATTATGGATACAATAATCAACCACCGAATCCGGTAACGCAATTGGTCGAACGGCCGACACTTGGGCGCACAAAATACATGCACAACGTCATAAATGACAATCGGGATCCCGCAGAAATAACAGAGTGGAACGCCCGAAGCCGGGCGCGGCGAGGACATGGCCGAAGGTGGGCGGGATGATGGCCACAGCCGTAGGCACAGCCAGCCGCTCTGCGGTCGTCTGGTTCGGTTCCGGACCGGGACTGGCGGGGGGCGCCGGCGCGCGGCGAAACCGATGCGGTTACGGCAGGCGCCGCCTTGGCATGGTCGTCTCCCTTGCCCTGCAATCCAGCCACTCAACGAAGGCGGAAACACGGGCCCATCACCAGGTGAACACATGAAGCGACCAACCGACCCGATGCGAGAAGCCGAGGCCTTGCGGGAGCGCCTCTCCCGGCTGAGCCAAACCAGCCTCCGCATCAACGAGGACCTCGCCCTCGAAACCGTGTTGCAGGAGGTGGTGAGCGGGGCGCGGGCGTTGACCGAGGCCAGGAGGGGATACCTCCTAACCCTCGACGATGCCGGGTGCTGCAAGGAGTACGTCACATCCGGCGTCACCGCGGAGGAGGACCGGATGATCATCGACCTGCCGGAGAGCGCGGAGTATTTCAACCATTTGGCCAGGATGTCCGAACCCCTGAGGGTGGCGGACTTCTCCGCCCACCTGGCGTCGCTCGGCCTCCCCGAAATCGGTCCTCCGCTGGGACCGATAAGGAGTTTCCTGGGGGCACCGATACGCCACCGGGGGCGGAACATCGGCATCGTGACCGTGGCGGACAGGCAGGAGGGAGGGGCGTTCTCCCCGGAGGACGAGGACACGCTGCTGATGTTCGCCTCCCACGCGGCAATGGCCATCGCCAACGCCGAAAGGCATCGGGAGGAGCAACGGGCCAGGGCCGACCTGGAGACCCTGGTGAACATGACGCCGGTGGGTGTGGTGGTCCTGGATGCCAGAACGGGAACGACCAAGTCGCGTAACAGGGAGGCGAGAAGGATCATTGACAGCCTGTGCAGGCCGGACCAGTCGGAGGAGCAGCTTCTTCAGACGCTGACCTACCGGCGAGCGGACGGGCGGGAGATCCTGCTGCGGACAACGCCGTTGGCCCGGGTGCTGAGCACGGGGGAAACGGTGCGGGCCGAGGAGATTGTGTTCAGCGTCCCCGGCGGACAGAGCGTCACCGCGATTGTCAGCGCAACGCCCATTCAGTCCGAGGAAGGCGAGGTGGAGTCGGTGGTCGTTACACTTCAGGACATGACGCCTCTTGAGAATGTGGAGCGACTGCGGGCGGAGTTTCTGGCAACGGTAAGCCACGAACTGCGCGTCCCGCTGACCTCCATCAAGGGTTCCGTTGCCACTGTCCTGGGTTCCGCCACCGACCTCGATCCGGCGGTGGTCCGCCAGTTTTTCCGGATCATCGAGGACCAGGCCGACCACATGCACAGTCTGGTCGCCGACCTGCTCGACGTGGCGCGCATCGAGTCGGGAACACTGGCGGTCAGTCCCGAACCCGCGGAGGTGGTCCCGCTGGTGGACCGTGCCAGAAACAACTTCGCCAACGCAGGGGGAAGGAACAACCTCGTCATCGAAGTCGAGCCGAATCTGCCCCTGGTGATGGCGGACAGGTGGCGCGTCGTTCAGGTTTTGGGCAACCTGCTGTCCAATGCGGCCAAGTACTCCAAGGAGGCGACGGCCATCAAGATGACTGCCGTCAGGGAAGACATTTATGTTGTATTTTCGGTGGCCGACGAGGGGAGAGGCATACCCCCCGAGCGGCTGCCGCATCTTTTCCGAAAGTTCTTGAGAATCGAACCCGAGGACAAGGAGGGAGACACGGGCTTGGGCCTTGCCATCTGCAAGGGCATTGTTGAGGCGCACGGGGGACGGATTTGGGCCGAGAGCGAGGGGCCGGACCTTGGCACGCGCTTCACCTTCACACTCCCGACGGCCGGGGAAGCCGCGGTCGGCGACGCCGATAACCTCCCCACGCTTTCGACCCGCGCCCCGCGTCGCACGGTGGGCGCGGCAGGCGAACAGGTGCGCGTCCTCGCGGTTGACGACGACCCCCGGGACTTGCTCTACGTCCGCGACACCCTCGTCAAGTCCGGCTACGCGCCGATTGTGACCGGGGATCCGGGGGAGGCGCTGCGCCTCATGGATGAGGAGCGGCCCAGTCTGGTTCTTCTCGACCTCATGCTGCCGGGTGCCGACGGGATCGATCTGATGAAGGACATATTGACGATGGCCGACGTTCCGGTCATCTTCCTGTCCGCGTACGGCCAGGAGGAACTCGTCGTCAGGGCCTTCGACATGGGGGCAGCGGATTACGTTGTCAAGCCCTTCTCGCCCTCGGAGCTGGCCGCGAGAATCAGGGCGGCGCTGCGCAAGCTGGCGGTGTCCGAGCCGTCAGATCCGTTTATGTTGGGTGATCTCACTATCGATTACATCGACCGCGCGGTGACGCTTGCCGGTCGTCCGGTTGAACTGATGGCGATCGAGTACCGGTTGCTGACTGAGCTTTCGGCGAACGGCGGCAGGGTGGTGACCTACGAACAACTGCTGCAACGGGTCTGGGGAAACAGAGGCGGCGGCGACATTC
>DAOUID010000359.1:0-6953 GCA_034428315.1 Dehalococcoidia bacterium | reverse complement strand
ATTCCGCCGCGGTAGCGCCACTGTAATCGGGAAAGACGGAGCCGACGCCCACTGTCGGGAAACCGATGGGAAGGGCCCGGCAGACATCCATCCCGTAAGCCAGGAGACCTGCCTGGACGAGAGGTGACATCTCTCCGCATAGAGGGGTGCCCTCGATCTCCGGGCACCGTTCCGGAATGGTCGAAGAAGGTACCTCCAGCGGAGAGACGCTGGAGGTTTTCGTTGCAGGCGGTCGGGCTCACCACCTTGCGCAGCTATCGCCGGATGGGCATCAGCGCCCGGCTTGCGATCGGCGGGGCGATCCTGCTGGCGCTGGTGATCGTGGTCGGCCTGATCTCGCTGAGTCTCGGGCCCGTGGACATCTCGGTCGGCGACGTGGCCTGGATCGTGCTGTCGGCGCTGGGGTTGGATACCCCGGATTTCGGGCGCACGGAGCAACTCGTGATCGAGCAGATCCGGCTGCCCCGGATCATCGTGGGCGCGTCGGTGGGGATGGCGCTGGGGGTGGCGGGGGCGACCATGCAGGGCCTGTTCCGCAACCCCATGGCGGATCCCGGGATCATCGGCGTCTCGGCGGGCGGGGCGCTGGGGGCGGTGATCGCGATCGCCGCGGGATTCACGGGACTGTTCTTCCTGGCGCTTCCCCTGTTCGCCTTCGCGGGCGCGATCGCGGCGGCGTTCCTCGTCTATGGCATCGCCGTGGTCGGGGGGCACTTCTCGATGGCGACGCTGCTGCTGGCAGGAGTGGCGGTGAACGCATTCCTGGGGGCGGTCGTCTCGGCGATCATCATTTTCCTGCCCGACAACGAGCTCCTGCGCGAGGTCCTGTTCTGGCTGGCGGGAGGCCTGGACGCGCGCGCCTGGGAGCACGTGCGCATCGCGACGCCACTGATCGTGGGGAGCACGGCGGTGCTCCTGCTGATGTCGCGCGACCTGAACCTGATGATGCTGGGCGACGACGAGGCGCGCTCGATGGGCGTGCGCGTGGGGGTGACGCGCGTGGCGCTGCTCGCCACGGCGGCGCTGGCCACGGGGGCGGCTGTAGCCGTGAGCGGCACGATTGCCTTCGTGGGGCTGGTCGTCCCGCACGTCCTGCGGCTGGTGCTCGGGCCCGACAACCGCGTGCTCATCCCGATGAGTGCGCTCGGGGGCGCGGTGTTCGTGATGGCGGCGGACACGGTCGCACGGATGGTGATCGAGCCGGCCGAGATCCGCGTGGGAATCCTTACGGCGTTCGTGGGAGCGCCGTTCTTCATCTTCCTGCTGATCAAGAACAAGCGGCAGGTGTACTCGCTGTGAGCGGGTCCTGCTGCAAAGGAGTCAACGTGTCCCTGAAACCACTTCGCCTACTTCTCGTGCCACTGGTCTTCCTCGCGCTTGGGCTGGCGCTTGCCGCCTGCGGTTCCGAGGAGGAGCAGCCGGCAACTCCGGCGGCCACGCCCGAGCCGACGCAGGCATCGACGCCGGCTCCCACCGCCACCCCGACAGCGGCACCTACCGAGGCGCCGACCGAGGCCCCGACCCAGGCGCCGACAGCGACGCCCGCCGCCACCGAGGCGGCCACGCCCGAGCCAACACCGGCGCCACGTTCGCTCGAAGGCGTGCGCGGCATCGTCGACCACACGAACCGGAGCTGGCCGCGCGAGGTGGAGGGGCTGAACGGGGTCATCAGCATCCCGGCGAAGCCGCTTCGCATCATCACGGCCTCGGTGGGCCACGACGAGATGACGCTGGCGATCGTGCCCAAGGAGCGGCTCGTGGCCGTGGGCGGGGCGACGAAGAACGAGACGTACTCGAACGTCGCGCACCTCGTGCAGGAGAAGGCGGAGATCTCGCGGGATCCGGAGGTGATCATCGCGCAGTCGCCGGACGTCGTCGTGACGAGTCCCTTCTTCCCGATCGAGGTGGTCGAAGCGCTCACGCGAGCAGGCATTCCCGTCATCCAGACGGAGCTTGAGCAGGGTCCCGAGGCGCGAATCAACGCGATCCTGCTGATGGGCTACATCTACGGCGAGGAGGAGCGCGCCTCCGAGTTCGCCGATGAGGTGCAGGCGCGGTACGACGCCCTCGTGAGCGTGACCGCTGAGAAGGATCCGAAGCCCCGCGTTCTCGCCCTGACGCAGTACTCGGACACCCTCTGGGTGGCCGGCGGCGGATCGACCGAAGGCGGCGTGATCACCGCCGCGGGGGGTCTGAATGCGGCGGAAGAGGCGGGCGTCTCGGGGAACCAGACGACGAGCCTCGAGGGCGTGATCGCGATGGCCCCGGACATCATCATCATTGCCCAGCCGGTGGCGTTCGGGGCGGAGGAGTTCCGGCAGAGCCTGCTGGACCACGAAGCCCTGGCCGAACTCCCGGCGATCAAGAGTGGGGCCGTCTTCGTCGTGGAGAGCAAGCACTTCACGACGCTCTCGTACTGGAACCTCCGCGGAGCGGAGGATCTGGCGCGCATGCTGTGGCCGGACGACTTCCCCAATCCGCCCGCGGAATCGTTCAGCCTGGCCGAGTAGGTGACGATGTGACCATGAACGGCGACTCCCCCGCATCGGTAGACGCGCGAGCGGTCTCCTTCAGCGTCGAGGCGAAGACCCTCCTGGACAGCGTCGACGTGCGCGCCGAGCGGGGGCAGTTCGTCGGGTTGATCGGTCCGAACGGGGCAGGCAAGTCGACCCTGCTGCGGACGCTGTCGGGGGTGCTGCGGAACCAGGAGGGAACGGTCTGGCTGGAGGGTTCGGACCTGCAGGCGATGCCGGCGAGGGACGTGGCGGCGATGCTCGCGCTGGTTCCGCAGGTCGCGCCCTATACGCAGGGGTTCACGGCCTTCGAGCTGGTCCTGATGGGGCGCTACCCGCACCTGGGGCGTTTCCAGATCGAGGGCGAGACCGACGACCGCATCGCGAAGGCGGCGATGCGGCTGACGGAGACGGAAGAGTTCGAAGCGAGAACGCTCGACACGCTCTCAGGGGGAGAGCGCCAGCGCGTCTTCCTGGCGCGGGCGCTGGCCCAGCAGCCCCGCATCCTGCTGCTGGACGAGCCCACCTCGAACCTCGACGTCCTGCACCAGCTCACGATCCTCGGATTGGTTCGGAAGCTCGTCGACGAGGGACTGACGGCGATCGCGGCCATCCACGACCTGAACCTGGCGGCCCGCTACTTCGACCGGCTGGTGCTGATCAGCGAAGGCCGGGTGCTGACGGAGGGGCGTCCCGAGGAGGTGCTCACGCCGGAGACGATCGAGTCCGCCTTCGGGGTGCGGGCGGCGGTGTACCGCGACCCGGTGACCGACGCCCTCGCCATCAGCCTGATCGGCCCAGCGCAAGGCGACGGCGTCGCACCGCCCAGCGGCGCGGCCGCCGGCCAGAACGGCATGCACAGTGCCTCCCGACGATGATCAGGTAGGCGGCTCTACTCCCGAAGAAGGGGAGCAGCAGGCGGACGGACGGCGCCGCGTGAAGCACGGCCTCGTCGTGGTCAACACGGGAGAGGGCAAGGGGAAGACGACCGCCGCGCTGGGAGTCCTGTTCCGGGCGTGGGGGCGAGACTTCCGGGTGCGGATGTTCCAGTTCATCAAGCACTCCACGGCCCGCTTCGGGGAGCACCGGGCGGCGAAGAAGCTCGACATCCGCATCGAGGCGATGGGCGACGGCTTCACCTGGCTCTCAAAGGACATGGAGCGGACGACAGCGCTGGCGGTGGCGCAGTGGGAGCGTTGCCGGGACGCGATCCTGGAAGGAGGGGAAGACATCATCATCCTCGACGAGTTCACGTACGCGATGCACTACGGGTGGGTGCCGGTCGAGGAGGTGCTCGACACCTTGCGGCGGCGACCGGAGGGGATGCACGTCATCATCACCGGGCGGTACGCGCCCGAGGAGCTGGTCGAGTTCGCGGACCTGGTGACGGAGATGAGGCTGGTCAAGCACCCGTACCAGGAACGGGGCATCCGCGCACAGCCGGGACTCGAGTACTAGGCGATGTCGATCGAGGACGTGGTCGCGAGCATCGCGCCTGCGGACCCCGCGGCGGGGGAAGCGGCACGGCTGCGGCAGGAACGCCTGACCAAGCCGCCGGGGAGCCTCGGACGCCTCGAAGCACTCTCCCTGCAGGTGGCGGCAATCCAGCGCGCGGAGTGTCCGGCCGTCGGGGGGAAGGCGGTGGTGGTGGCGGCAGGGGACCACGGGGTGGTGGCGCAGGGCGTGACGGGCTACCCGCAGGAGGTGACGGCGCAGATGGTGCTGAACTTCCTCTCGGGCGGGGCTGCCGTCAGCGTGATGGCGCGGCAGGCGGGCGTGAAGCTGGTGATTGTCGACGCGGGAGTGGCGACGCCGCTGCCGGAGCATCCGGAGCTTCGGGTCGTGAGGGCCGGGCCGGGCACGGCCGATATCACGCAGGGGCCGGCGATGCCGCGGGAGCAGGCGGAAGCCTGCGTCCGGGCAGGGGTCGGGATCGCGCTGGAGGTGGCGGACTTGGGGGCGGACCTGATCGGGACAGGAGACATGGGCATCGGCAACACGACCGCTTCGAGCGCCATCACGGCGGCGCTAACCGGACGCTCCGCGAGCCAGACAACCGGCCGGGGAACGGGCCGGAACGACGAGGAACTGGGGCGGAAGGTCGCGGTCGTCGAGCGGGCGCTGGAGGTGAACGGTCCCGACCCGGCGGACGGGCTGGACGTGCTCGCGAAGGTAGGCGGCTTCGAGATCGGGGTGCTGGCGGGCGTCGTGCTGGGAGGGGCAGCCGCACGCCGGGTAGTCGTGCTCGACGGGTTCATCTCGGGGGCGGCGGCGTTGATCGCGCACCGGCTCTGCCCGACGGTCGCCGACTACCTCGTGGCGTCTCACCTCTCGGCGGAGGCGGGGCACCCGGTCGTGCTCTCGCACCTGGGGCTGCGCCCGCTGCTCGACCTCGGGATGCGGCTGGGGGAGGGGACGGGGGCGGTGCTGGCGATGGGGCTGGTGGAGGCGGCGGCTTCGTGCCTGGCGGAGATGGCGACCTTCGACGAGGCGGGCGTCTCCGACGCGGAAGCGCGGGATTGAGCGGGCGAGTCCCATGACCGGTCTGCGACTGGCGATCGGGTTCCTGACCGTGCTGCCGGTCGCGCCCGCGGGGGAGGCGCGGATGGGGCCGTCGCTGGCATGGTTCCCGCTGGTGGGGCTGGGCCTCGGAGGCATCCTCCTCGGGCTGGACGTGGCGGCGCGCGAGGCGCTGCCCCCTCTGTTGGTGGGGGCGATCGTGGTAGCGGCGCTGCTCGTGCTGACGCGGGCAATCCACACGGAGGGCTTCCTCGACTGCTGCGACGGGCTGTTCGGCGGCTACAGCCGCGAGGAGCGGCTGCGGATCCTGCGGGACACCCATGTCGGCGCGTTCGCCGTGATCGGCGGGGCAACCCTGCTGCTCGTGAAGTGGAGCGCCATCGCAGGCATCCCCGACGACGCGAGCACGGGGCTTCTGCTGGCGTTCCCCTGCCTCTCGCGGTTTGGGATGGTGGCGACGCTGGCCTTCTACCCGTACGCCCGCGAGCAGGGGCTGGGAACCTCGTTCCAGGAAGGCCGGGGGTGGTGGCAGACAGCGGTGGCGGGAGCCACGGCAGCGGGGGCGGCGGTGCTGTTCCTGGGCGGCGGGGGCGCGATCCTGCTGGGCGTCCTCGTGGTCGTGGCGCTGGGGCTGGGACGGTGGATGACGGGGATGCTGGGAGGCATGACGGGCGACACCTACGGGGCGGTGAACGAGGTGGGGGAGGTAGCCGTGCTGGTGCTGGGCATCGCGCTCTTCTCGGCGATGCCCGACATTTTCGGAGCGCCGCTCTGGTAGACACTGGCGATGGGGGAGCGCACGTGAGCAGGCAACTGACGCTGATCCTGGGGGGCGCCCGGGCGGGGAAGAGCAGCCACGCCCAGCAGCTTGCGGCGGGCGGCGAGCGGGTTCTGTTCGTTGCCACGGCGGAGGCGGGGGACGAGCAGATGGAGGCGCGCATCCGGGCGCACCGCGAGAGCCGTCCGGCGGAGTGGGATACGCTCGAGGAAACCCTCGACCTCGCGGGGGCGCTGGCGGGAGTGGCGCACCGGTACGACACGATCCTGCTGGACTGCCTCACGCTCTGGGTGAGCAACCTGCTCCTGCAGGGGGGAACGGGGGAGGTGGATGTCCCCGGGGAGGCGGGGAGGCTGCTGGCGGCCTACGAGCAGGGAACGGCCTCGTGGGTCGTGGTCAGCAACGAGGTGGGGCTGGGAGTGGTGCCGCCGACAGAGCTGGGCCGACTCTACGCGGACGAACTGGGGCGGGTGAACCAGATGGTGGCGGCGGCAGCAGACCGGGTGTACTTCATGGCGGCGGGGCTTCCCCTGAAGCTGAAGCCGCCCGGGGACGGCTAAGCGCGCTCGCTCAGCGCTCGAGGCCCATAACGCGGTAGACAAGCTCCATATCGAGGTGCTCACGCACGAGCGCCGCGAGCTTGTCGTACTCGGCGTCGGGGTCGATGTCGTCAATGGGGGGCGGAAGGGCAGCGCCCTTGCGTCGCGCCACCTCGAAGAGCAGGCCGCGCCGCACCTCCCGGTTGTGGAAGAGGCCGTGCAGGTAGGTGCCGAGGGTGAGCCCCTCGTCGTCGAGGGCGCCATCGGGGGAATCCACCCGTTGCCCCGAGCGACTTTCGATCACGAAGGGGCCCTGTTCGCCCTCGCGCGGCGAGACGCCCATGTGGATCTCGTAGGCGGTGAGCTCCGCGCCCGGGCAGCCGGCGAGGAGGCCGCGAGCCTCGGCTACGCGCCCCTTCGCCTGGTGAGTGACCTTCTGGCGGAGGAAGGCGGTGGAGGTGGGGAGGAGGCCGAGGCCCTCCGTGACCGGCTTCCTCGATTCCACGCCGTCCGGGTCGTGGAGCTCGCGGCCGAGCATCTGGTAGCCGGCACAGATGCCAATCACCGGCGTTCCGGAACCGCGAGCAGCCACCACGAGGTCGG
>DAOUID010000358.1:0-1749 GCA_034428315.1 Dehalococcoidia bacterium | reverse complement strand
ACAATTAGTTTGTCAAACATAAATTTTGCACTGTTAACACCAGACATGGATATTTTTTGCATCCTAGTAAGGTTACAAAAAAGACAGCGCCGCCATCGCCGGCCACTTCGTCGATGTCCGCGACTGGGAGATGCGTTGATGCGACAGTTCGAAACCCTCCGCAGCACGGCCCTGCCCCTCAATCGCGCCGACGTCGACACCGACCAGATCATTCCGGCCAAATACCTCAAGCGGATCGAACGCAGCGGCTTCGGCCAGTTCCTCTTCGACGACTGGCGCAAGGACCCCGAGTTCATCCTCAACGAGGGCGTCTTCGAGGGCTCCCGCATCCTCGTCGCGGGCGATAACTTCGGCTGCGGCTCGTCCCGCGAGCACGCCCCCTGGGCGCTCGAGGACTACGGCTTCCGCGCCCTCATCGCCCCCTCCTTCGCCGACATCTTCCGCAACAACTGCGCCAAGATCGGCCTCCTCACCATCACCCTCGCCCCGGAGGACGTCGAGTTCCTCATCGCCCGCGCGGAGGAGCTGCCCGAGGCCGAGACCATCGTCGACCTCGAATCCCAGACCGTCGCCACCGCCGATGGCTCCTTCGTCCGCTCCTTCGAGATCGATCCCGCCGTGAAACGCAACCTGCTCGAAGGGCTCGACGCCATCGGCCTCACCCTCCAGCACGAGGCCGACATCGACGCCTTCGAGGCGGAGCGCCCCGACCGCTACCCCTCCACCGCTCCCGTGGAGCCGCCGGCGTGAGAGGCGGCAGCCGCCCCGGTCCCGCGCGGCGCTGGCGCGAGTGGCGCCGCTCCACCCGCGAGAGCATGGAACGGACCCGTATCGCCGCCCGCAACCACTGGTTCAAGATTCGAAACCTTGAGGGGTGCTGCGGGAACCACGGCGAACCGGGCTGTTGAAAGCCGGCGCCGCCGTCCGGTGCGGACGGCCCTGGGAACGCCGCAAGCTAGCCGGGCATGCCCTCCAAGCTCGACCTGGACCCGGACCTCCACGTCCTCACGCGGCTCCCGCCCCAGCTCCTGCCCCCGCCCCGCTTCGCCTTCCCCGACCCCCGTGGAGCCCCCGCCAGCGGTTTCGTCGCAGCCGGCGGCGACCTCGCCCCCGAGACCATCGTCGCCGCCTACCGCGCCGGCCTCTTCCCCTGGCCCCACGATGGCGTCGACACCCTCTGGTGGTCCCCCGACCCCCGCGCCATCCTCCCCCCCGAGCGCTTCCACGTCTCCCGCCGGCTCGCCCGCCGCGTCCGCCAGGGGCGCTTCCGCGTCACCCTCGACGCCGCCTTCCCCCAGGTGATCGCCGCCTGCGCCGTCCGCCCCGAGGGCACCTGGATCACCCCCGGCATCATGCGCGCCTATCTCCGCCTGCACATCCTCGGCTGGGCCCACAGCTTCGAGGTCTGGAACCTCGAGGGAGCGCTCGTGGGCGGCCTCTACGGCCTCCGCGTCGACGGCCTCTTCGGCGCCGAGTCCATGTTCCACCGCGCCACCGACGCCTCCAAGATCGCCCTCCTCGCACTCTGCCGCCACGCCCCCCGCGCCGGCATCTCCCTCATCGACGTGCAGCTTCCCACCGCCCACCTCGACTCCCTCGGCGCCGAGGCCATCCCCCGCGACCGCTACCTCGAACTGGTCGCCGCCGCGCGCTCCTGAGGCGGCGACGCAGTAGACTCGAATCATGCCTTCCTACCCCATCGTTCTTGCCCCAGGCGACGGCATCGGGCCCGAAGTGCTCGAAGAGGGA
>DAOUID010000357.1:0-2172 GCA_034428315.1 Dehalococcoidia bacterium | reverse complement strand
GGCGCGCCAGGCCTCGGGGTCCTCGCGGGTGAGGTCGTCGGGGTCCTGGCCCGCGGGCAGGGGGGCGACGCGCAGGTCGAGGTCCACGTCGGCGGTGATGGCCTCGGCGCTGCGCTGGGCGGCGCCCATCGCCTCCGGTGAGCCGAAGTCGAGGAGGAGGGAGCCGGCGCGTTCGGCTGCGGCCATGCCCGCGCTGTCGGGGTCCATGGCGAGGACGACGCGCGAGGCGAAGCGGGTGAGTCTCGCGGCGTGGCGCTCGGTAAGGGAGGTGCCCATGGTGGCGACGAGGTTGCGGAAGCCGGCCTGCCACGGCCCGATCACGTCGAGGTAGCCCTCGACGACGACGACCGTCCCGCTCTCGCGGGCCTGCTCGCCGGCGACATCGAGGGCGTAGAGGGTGCGCCCCTTGTCGAAGATCTCGGTCTGGGGGGAGTTGAGGTACTTGGGCTCGCCGTCCCCGAGGATTCGCCCTCCCAGGCCCACGTACACGCCGCGGTCGTCGGCGATGGGGATGATGACGCGGCCGCGGAAGCGGTCGTAGGGCGCCCCGCCCGAGTCGCTCTCGTGCAGGACGCCCGCGGCGAGGGCGTCCTCGTCGCTGTAGCCGCGGCTGAGCAGGTAGTCCCGCAGCAGACGCCACTCGTCCGGGGCCCAGCCGAGACGGAAGCGCTGGACCGTGTCCTCGTTCAGGCCGCGTCTCTCGGCGAGATACTCGCGGGCCTCCGCGCCCTGCTCGCCGGCGAGCTGCTGCTCGTAGAAATCGACGGCGGCGGAGACGATGCCGCTGAGACGCTCGGCGCGGGTGCGCTGCTCGGCGGCGCGAGCCGAGAGCTCGACGCCGGCCTCCTCGGCGAGGATGCGCAACGACTCGCGGAAGTCGACGTTCTCGCGCTTCTGGACGAACGAGAAGATGTCGCCGCCTTCGCCGCAGCTGCCGAAGCAGCGCCACGATCCGCGATCGGTGAAGACGTAGAAGGAGGGGGTCTTCTCGGTGTGGAAGGGGCAGAGCCCGCGGAAGTTGCGGCCTGCCTTCTGGAGCTTGACGGACCGCCCGATGTACTCGGCCGGGTCGATTCGCCGCTTGATCTCAGTGACGGCGTCCACGCCCGAATCCTACTCCCTACCGGGGCTGCTAGGACCCATCCCCCAGATCGGGTTCCTCGGGGCCGGCGTCGCCGTCGCCGCCGTCATCACCGTCGTCGCCGGTGTCGGGGGACGTGTCGACCACGTTGGGATTGGGCACGCTGACGCTGCCCTCGTTCACGCCGTCGATGAAGAGGGTGACCCGGATGGCTTCCCCGGTCTGGGGCACGGCGATGCCATCGACGTCGACCGACTCCCCTTCACCGATGGCGAGCGGGGAGATAGTCCTGGTCGTCGTCTCCCCGGGGACGCTCACCACGAGGCGGGCGTCGTTGGTGGAGAGGGGGTCACCGGCGTTCGCGATGGTCACCTTGAGGATGTCCCCGGAAATGACCGCGGTGAGCGAAAGATCGGGTCCTTCGAAGGGAGGCACGACGATGAACTCGACCTGGTTGTTGTCCTCGCCGGACTCGGCGATGGCCTCGTCGGGGTCGACCGTGACGCGGACCGTGATCTGCTCGGTCACGGGCGGGTCGATCGTGAAGTTGAAGGCTGCCGTGTCGTTGGGCTCGATGGAGATGTTGTCTGCCAGCTCGATCGGCGTGACAACCTCCTCCGGGTCGTCGGGAACCTCCTCGACGCGAACCACGATGGCGCCGGAGAAGGAATTCGTTGACGAGTTCGTGATGGTGATGCGGAGTGTCTCTCCCCGGTCGAGGAGCACGGCATTGGTGGGGATGAAGTCGGGAGCGTTGAGCGGAGCCGTGGAGGTCGGCGTCCCCGTTGGCGTGGCCGTTGAGTCGGGCTCGCCATCCCCATCGCCATTCTCATCGGGGTCCCCGGTGTCCACCGGAGTGGGAGGCGGCGTGGGGGTAGGCGAAGGTGGGGGAGGAGAATCGACGTCGGGAAGGTTGGCGAGGGCCCCGGGGTCGACGTCCACGGCGCTGAGGCGAACCCAGAGGCCGTTTTCGAGCTGGAGCCACTGTTGGTCCCTGGTCCGGCCAGTGACGGTGATGATCTGTCCGGGCTCCAGCGTTCCAGCCTGGTTGTATTCACCGCTGGGGCCCGTGCGCAATTCGGTGACACCCA
>DAOUID010000356.1:0-3214 GCA_034428315.1 Dehalococcoidia bacterium | reverse complement strand
GTGGTGGGGCCGGGGTGGGCGCCCCCGAGCTCGGCCGTGACGGTCTTGCCGAGGATGACGGCGCCGGCCTGCCGCAGCGCCCACACGGCGGCGTTGTCCCGCTTGGGGAAGTTCCCGCGGAAGGCCTCGCAGCCGTACTCGGTGGGCATGTCCCGGGTCTCCAGCAGGTCCTTGATGCCGACCGGCATGCCGTCGATGGGGGACAGCGGCGAGCCCGCGGCCCAGCGCGCGGCGCTCGCATCGGCGGCGGCGCGCGCGCCGTCACGGTTGAGGTGCGCAAAGGCCTGCACGACCGGTTCACGCTCCTCGATGGTCGCGAGGCAGCGCTCGAGGTAGTCGCGGGGCGTGTCGTCGCCGGCCGCGAAGCGCCGGGCGGCGTTGTGGAAGGTCAGGGGCGCGTAGGTCCGGGGGTCGTAGCCGGTCGCGGTTCCTTGCGGCATCCCGAAGCCTCCCCTTCCCGCAGATATGACCCGAACGCGCGAAGGCGCGCAACCGCCCGCGGCGCTGTTCCGCCGCCGGGCGGCGCGCGATGCTACATTGCGGCGACCTGAAGGGGAGGGAACCACCATGCGTGTCGCCGTACTGGGAGGGAGCGGGTTCATCGGGCCGAGAGTAATGCGCCGGCTGGTGGAGCACGGGCACGAGGTCCACTGCATGGACATCGCCCCGGACGCGCCTTCGCTCGACCCACTGCGCGACCGGATCACGATCACGCGCGGCGACATCACCCTCATGGACGACGTCGTCGAGGCGCTGACCGAGAGCAAGCCCGACCGGATCCTGAACCTCGCCTACGCGCTGGGGGCGGGCGAGGACGACCCGCACCCGCAGGTGCGCCTGAACATCCTCGGGATGGACAACTGCTTCGAAGCGGCGCGGCTGCTCGGCATCCGGCGCGTCGTGTACGCGAGCTCTCTCGCGGTTTACGGGCAGCAGCGCCTGCACGGGGAGCGCGCGGTGACGGAGGACGACCCCTGCCTGGGCACGGGGATCTATTCGGTGTCGAAAATCTTCAACGAACACCAGGCGGACTGGTACAACCGCGCCTTCGACATGGCCATCACCGGCGTGCGGCCCGCGAACATCACGGGGCCGGACAAGGTGCGGGGCTCGATGAACCACGTCCAGTGCCAGGTGCTGCCCGCGCGGAACGAGCCCGTCAGCTTCCCCTACCGCGACACGATGACGCTGCCGCTCCACGTCGAGGACATCGCGGAGGTGTTCCTGCGCGTGACGCTCGCCGAGGAGACGGCGCACGCGATCTACAACTCGGGCGGGAACTCGACGAGCATGGGCGACCTGGCCGCGATCGTGCGCGAGTATCTGCCCGAGGCGGAGATCACCTTCGACGAGGACGAAGGCGGGCGCGAGTCCTCGGGGCTCTTCCTGATGGACAACTCGCGTCTCGTCGAGGAGTTCGAGGTGGAGTACGCACCGCTGCGGCAGCGCGTGCTGGAGACGCTCAACGAAGTGCGGCGCACGGAAGGGCTGCCTCCGATCGGGTAGGCGGTTCCCCGGGCCGCGAGCGAGTAAGCTCTCGGCTGATTCTGATCGTGCTGGAGCAGGCCATGGCGTTCACGCATCCGGAGTTCCTCGTTTCGACCGACTGGCTGGCTCAGCACCTGGCCGACGAGCGCGTCCGCGTCTTCGAGGCGACGGTGTTCCTGCGTCCCGGCGATGGCGGCGGCTATCGCATCGAGTCGGGGCGGGGGGAGTACGAGGCCGGGCACATCGCGAGCGCGGGATTCCTGGACCTGCAGGGGGACTTCTCCGACAACGACCACCGCCTGCGGTTCATGATGCCCTCGGCGGAGGCGTTCGCGGAGTCGGCGGGCCGGCACGGCATCTCGGAGTCGTCGAGGCTTGTGCTCTACGACCGCTCGGGCTCGATGTGGGCGGCGCGGCTGTGGTGGATGTTCCGCTCGATGGGCTGCGAGGGGGCGGTGGTGCTGGACGGCGGCTGGCAGCGCTGGACGGCGGAGGGGCGGGCGGTTTCGACCGCGCCGGCAACCTACGAGCCGGCGACCTTCAGGACGACGGCGGACCCGGCCCGCTTCGCGGATTTGGACGAGGTGCGGGCGTTCATCGAGGCGGGGGATGGCGGCGGCAGCTGCCTGATCAACGCGCTGGGGCGGGACCAGCACTCGGGGGAGGACGGCGGTCAGCGGTACGGGCGCGCGGGACACATTCCGGGGGCGACGAACGTGCCGGCGATGGAGCTGACCGACCCGGCGACGGGGTGTTACCGGCCCGCGGAGGAGCTGGCGGCGCTCTTCGAGGAGGCGGGCGCGGACCGGACGCAGCGGGTCATCACGTACTGCGGCGGGGGCATCGCGGCATCGAGCGACGCCCTCGTCCTGTCGCTGCTCGGCTACGAGGACGTCGCGGTGTACGACGCCTCGATGTCGGAATACGCCGCCGATCCGTCGCTACCCCTCGAGGTCGGGTGAGGGGAGATTCCCAGTGCTGACCGAACTCGACGACACGCTTCTCCACCAGGCGCCGCTCCCGTTCGCGTCCGTGAGCACGAGCGACCACCGCTTCTACGACCGCTACTGGTTCGAGGGCTTCGCACCGGACGGTTCCGCGGGGCTGATCGTAAGCATGGGGCGCTACGCCAACATGAACGTGCTCGACGGGTTCGTGACGGCACAGCGGGAGGGGCGGCAGTACAACGTTCGCTTCTCGCGGGCGCTGCGGCCGGCGGTCGCGGAGACCAGTGTCGGTGGCCTGAGCGTGACTCTCGAGGAGCCGCTGCGGGTCCTGCGACTGAAGCTCGAAGAGGGCGACCACCCCCTGTCCTGCGACCTGACCTGGAGCGGCAGCCTTCCGGCGCGGCTGGAGGACCACAGCTTCTCCCGGGTGCAGGGGCGCGCCGTCTCGGACATGTACCGGTTCGCGCAGGTGGGGACGGTGAGCGGCACGCTGAGCATCGACGGGAGGACGCACGAGGCGAGCGACTGGTTCGGGGCGCGGGATCACTCGTGGGGGGTGCGTCCCGGCGTCGGGGGATTCGAGCCGGTGACAGGCAGCCCGCCGGAGGCGGGAGCGGGGCGGCTGTTCCTGTGGCTGGCGTTCCGGGTCGGTGAGTTCGGCGGCTACTTCCAGCTGCACGAAGACCACCTCGGGCGGCGCCAGTCGATCGACGGGGCGCTGGTCTGGCCGGAGGAGGCGGGGAAGCCGGAGTTGCGCGTGGTCGACGCGGAGCACGAGC
>DAOUID010000355.1:0-2408 GCA_034428315.1 Dehalococcoidia bacterium | reverse complement strand
CCAGAGCATGATGATGCCGAGGAGGAAACCGGGGATGCCGATGGCCACGAGCGTGAAGCCCGAGAGCGTCCAGTCCCATCCCGAACGGGGACGGATACCTCCCAGGATCCCGAGAGGAATACCGACCACGACGGCGACCAGATAGGCAGCCACCGCAAGCTCCACCGTGGGCGGGATAGCGGTGCGCAGCATCCGGCTCACGGGCAGGCCGCGGGCGAAGGAGACGCCGAGGTCCCCCTGGAAGACATCCGCGAGCCAGCCGACGTACTGCTCGGGAAGGGAATCGTTCAGGCCCAGCTGCTCGCGGATGCGGGCGACGTCCTCGTCCGTCCCGTCCTGGCCCGCGAGCAACTCGGCAGGGTCGCCCGGCACGAGCCGGAGCATCAGGAAAACCGCGATGCTCGCCAGCACGAGGACGGGTATCGCCTGCAGAAAGCGGGCGAAGACGTACGCGAGCAAGAGTTACGCCTCGAGCCAGACCTTCGCCAGGTTTGGCTGCTCGAAGATCGTCACGAAGTGCTCGTCATAGCCCTTCACGTTGGCGTTGGCCACCTCGATTCGCTGGTTGGTATGGACGGGCAGCAGCCACGGGTCTTCGAGCCACATCCGGTTGAAGCGGGCGTACTGCTCCCTCGCCTCCTCGCCCAGCGGGTCAAGCCGCTCGAGGTTGGCGATGATGTCGAGGTACGTCTCCGTCTCGTAGTAGCTCGGGTTCCCCAGGCGGTAGGGGAAGGTCTGCTGCATGGTGGTGAGCGGCGAGAGGTTGGAGAACTTGTGGGGAGCGACCCACAGGTCGACGAATCCGCGCTGCCGCAGCTTGCCCACCCAGACGCCGATCTCCTGGGTGACGATCTCGACGTCGACGCCGATGTCGGCGAAGTTGCTCTTCAGGATCTCCGCGGTAACTTCCGTGCCCGGGATGGGCTCGATCATCAGGGGCGAATCCTGGGACCAGCCCGCTTCCTCGAGGAGGGCGCGGGAGCGGTCTGGCTCGTAGAGCTCGCTCTCGAGGGCGGGGTCGAAGGCGGGCGAGGAACTCGGCCACGGCTGGGCCGTGAGGTCGCCGAAGCCTTCGCGCAGCTCCTCGGTCATGCGCCGCCGGTCGATGGCGTAGAGAAGGGCCTGGCGAACGCGCGGGTCCACCAGCTTGGGGCTATTGGTCACACAGCCGACGTAGACGATGCCGGCCTTGGGGGCGAGGAAGCCCTGCCCGGTGCGCCTGGCGACCGAGGGAGCCACACCGAGCGACCAGTCGATGTCGCCCGCTTCGAGGGCCAGCCCCAGGGACTCCGTGTCGGGGAAGTTCTGCAGCTCGATGCGGTCGAGGTAGGGGCCGCCCTCAACGGCGGACTGGTGCCAGTTGCGGTTCGCCACGAAGCTGGCTCCGACGTCCGGGGTCCACTGCTCGAAGGCGAAGGGGCCGGTGCCCTGGATGTTCTTGCCTTCCTGCAGCTCGCGGTAGGTGTCCTTCTTCGTCACCAGAAGCTGGGCGAAGAAGTCGGTCATGTTGGGGCGGGGCTTGTCGAACTCGAACTCCATCGTGCGCGAGTCGATCGCCTCCCAGCGGGTGAGGGTTACCGCGAACGAGCTGATCTGGAAACGTCCCGCGATGCCGTACGGCTCCGGGTCGAGCATGACCTCGATGCCGTGGAACACGTCGTCGGGGGTGACCGGCGAGCCGTCGTGGAACTCCAGATCGGGCTTCAGGGTGACGGTCAGCTTGCTGCGGTCGTCGTTGTACTCGAAGCGGTCCGCGAGCACGGGGAACGGGTCGAGGCTGTCGCGATAGCGGACGAGCGGCTCGAGGACGGAGAAATAGGGTTCGTTCTCCCAGGTGAAGGAGTACGGGAAGCCCGTGTTCCAGATGAAGGTTGGCGCCGAGCCGCGAAGGGTTCCGCCGGTCTGCGGGCCGCCCGCCGGGGCGGGTGCTTCGGTGGCGGCCGCTTCGGTGGCGGCAGCCTCGGTGGCGGCCGCTTCGGTGGCGGCGGCCTCGGTGGCCGTCTCGCCTGTGTCCGCCGCTTCGGTGGCCGGGGCCTGTGTGGGCGCGGGCGCGGGCTCTTCGTCGTCGTCGTCGCCGCAGCCCACCAGGGCCGCTGCTCCGAGGCCGGCTGCCGCAGCGCCGCCGCCAGCCAGCAGGGCCCGCCGGCTTACTCGTCGATCCTTCAGGTAACTCATGAGTCGTACCCCTCCTGGTTGATGCCGGCGAGATTCGGAAGGAGCGTGGACAGGGAACCCGGCCCGTCCTTGACGCGCAGCATCAGGTGGCGGGATTCTACCCGCCGCAAGTGCTACCGGGGCAAGTCTCGGTATGCCGGCGGAGGGCTGGGTGACGCACGAGCCGGGAGACGCCTGCTGCACGCCCAGCGCCACGTCGTGGGCGCCCTCACGGTCCGACTCGGAGCCGGCAG
>DAOUID010000354.1:0-1518 GCA_034428315.1 Dehalococcoidia bacterium | reverse complement strand
ATCGCCATCAGCTCGAACAACGCGAACGGGTTCATCGCGATCGGGAAGACCGCCAACGGGACGTTCGCGTTCTCTCGAACTGGCAAGGGGAAGGCGAAGTACATGCTCTCGCCAAGCCGTCGCGACGAGGAGGCGGTGCGGCTGTTCTCGCGCTGGCTGCCCGGGGCGATGTGGCCGAAGGAGATCGCGGCGGCGTAGGGCCGTCAGACCTGCCCGTAGCGGAAGCAGCCCGTGACGTGGTCGTTCACGAGGCCGGCCGACTGCATGAAGGCATAGCAGATGGTGGGTCCGACGAAGGAGAAGCCGTAGCCCTTCAGCGCCTTGCTCATGACGCGCGACTCGTCGGTCTGGGCGGGGAGGTCGGCGAGGGTCTCGAAGGCGTTGTGGCGAGGTTCGCCGCCGACGAATGACCAGAGGAAGGCGTCGAGTGAGCCATGTTCGGCCTGCACGGACAGGGTCGCCCGGGCGCCGGCGATGGCGGCGTCGATCTTGGCGCGGTTGCGGATGATGCCAGCATCGCCGCGCAGGCGTTCGCGGTCGGCGTCGGTGTAGGCGGCGACGGTGGCGATGTCGAAGCCGTGGAAGGCGGCGCGGTAGCCCTCGCGACGGTTGAGCACTGTGCGCCAGGAGAGTCCCGCCTGCGCCCCTTCGAGGATGAGCAGCTCGAAAAGGTCGCGATCGCCATGGGTGGGGACGCCCCACTCGTCGTCGTGGTACTGCTGCATGAGAGGGTCGTCGCCGGCCCACTCGCAGCGGATGAGCTCAGGCATGGCGATGACTAGCCTCGGCCCAGGTCGTCGAGGCGGGTGGCGAAGCGCACGGCGAAGCCGTCGGGGTCGGCGATGGCGAAGTCGCGCAGGCCGTAGTCCTTATCCCGAATCGGCGAGAGGACACGCGCGCCCAGCTCGTGCGCGAGCTCCCAGTACCGGTCCACGTCGGGGACCATCACGCGAACGTTGGCCTGGACCGTATCGGGCGGGGGGCCCATCTCGGGGCGCTCGTCGAGGAAGAGGAGGTGGCCCTCCCAGGTCAGCTCGACGAAGTCGCCGTCGTCCCTGGCGACCTCGAAGCCCAGCCGCCGGTAGAACGCCGTCGACCGCTTGATGTCACGCACGAAGACCTCGGTGACGAGTTGCTCGGTGGGGTCGACGTAGGGGTTCATGTGTCCCTCGCTGGGGGCAGCGTACAGGGCCCTGCCACGAAGGCGCGTGTACGATTCCGGCGTTGCCCGACGGCGCCCGGAGGCAGGCATGACGGCTGGGGAGGCGAGCGGGCGCTATCTGATCGACGGGGAAGGGTCGGGCGGGCCGACACTGGTGCTGGCGCACGGGGCGGGGGCGCCCATGGACCACCCCTGGATGGAGCGCGTGGCCGGACTCCTCGCAGGGGAGGGGGTGCGCGTCGTGCGCTTCGAGTTCCCCTATATGGCGGCGCGGCGTACCACCGGCAAGCGCCCTGGGCCGAACCCATCGCGGGTGCTGGAAGCGAGCTGGCGCGAGGTCATCGAGGATCTGGGGG
>DAOUID010000353.1:0-7638 GCA_034428315.1 Dehalococcoidia bacterium | reverse complement strand
ACCCGCGCACGCTCGCGAAGGTCAACCCCGGCGCCGTCGTCGTCAGCATCACGAGTTACGGCCAGACCGGCCCCGCCCGCAACCTCCCCGCCACCGACATCGTGGGCTCGGCCATGGGCGGGCACATGTACCTCAACGGCAGCGACGAGCGCGGTCCCGTCCGCACCACCGCCCCCCAGGCCTACGCCCAGGTCAACCTGCAGGCGGCCGTCGGCGCGGTCATTGCGCTCTACGCCCGCGGCGCCAACGGCGGGATCGGCCAGCACGTCGACGTCTCCATGCAGGAGGCCATGGCCAACGCCATGGACAACGCCCAGCAGACCTGGGACATCCTCGGCATCAACAACCGTGGGCCCGGCTCGGGACGCATGGTCAGCGGCCGCGAGGGCCCTCGCTACATCTACGAGACCGCCGACGGGTGGGTGGCGGCCCTCGGCCTCGGGGGCCTTATGGGGCCGACCTCGGGCGCCATGATCGACTGGCTCGCCGAGACCGGCGAGGCCGGCCCCCTCACCGCCCCGCACTGGCGCGAGCGCCTCGAAGTCGTCCAGCCGCTCGAAGAGGACGCTCAGCAGCTGCTCGTGGGCATCATGCAGAAGTTCTGCCGCACCCGTCGCAAGGACGACCTCGTGCGCGAGGCCCAGGCGCGTGGCGTCGGCTGGGCGCCCGTCTACAGCCCCCGCGAGATCGTTGAGAGCGACCAGCTCGCCGCCCGCGACTACTGGGTCCAGGTCCACCACGAGGACATCGGCGAGACCTTCGTCTACCCCGGCGCGCCCTGGAAGCTCTCGGGCACGCCCTGGAAGCAGCGCGGTCGCGCCCCCCACCTTGGCGAACATAACGAAGAGGTCTACGGCAGTGTCCTCGGCCTCGATCCGGGCGAGATCTCGAAGCTCCGGCGTACGATGGTGATCTGACATGGCCGCCAGAAACGGGAGCAAACCGAAGCCGTTCGAGGGCTTGCGCGTGACCGACCTCTCCTGGGTCGGCGTCGGCCCGACGGTTGCGAAGTACCTCGCCGACCACGGGGCCGAGGTCATCCGCGTCGAGTCCGCCACGCGCATGGAGACGCTGCGGCGCGCCGGCCCCTTCACCGGCGAGGAGCCGCACTACGACAACTCCGGCTACTTCGCGAACTTCAACAGCTCCAAGCTCGGCGTCACCATCAACCTCAAGCACGACCGCGGCAAGGAGCTGCTCAAGCGCCTCGTCGCCGTCTCCGACGTCGTCACGGAGTCGTTCACGCCGGGGTCGCTCAAGAAGCTCGGGCTCGACTACGAGGAGCTGCGCAAGGTGCGCCCCGACCTCGTCATGATCTCGATGCCCCTCTTCGGCCAGACCGGCCCCTGGGCGCACTACATGGGCTACGGGCACGTGCTGCAGGCCGCCTCCGGCTTCAACCACCTGACCGGCTGGCCCGACGGCGAGCCCATCGGCACGGGCGTCGCCTACACCGACTTCCTCGTGCCCCACGTGGGCGCCCTCGCCCTCGTCGCCGCGCTCGACTACCGCCGCCGGACCGGCAAGGGCCAGTACATCGACTTCTCCCAGTTCGAGGGCGCGATCCATGCCCTCGGGTCTACCGTCCTCGAGTGGACGGCCAACGGCCGCGAGGCCGAACGCCTCGGCAACCGCGACCCCGAGGCCGCTCCCCACGGCGCCTGGCGCTGCAAGGACGGCCGCTACGTCGTCATCGCCTGCTTCACCGAGGAGGACTGGGAGGGCTTCCGCGCCGCCATCGGCCGGCCCGACTGGACCGACCTGGAGCGCATGCGCCGCAAGTGGTCCCGTCTCAACGAGCAAAAGGAGATCGACCGGCACATCGAGGCCTGGTGCCGCGAACTCACGGCCGCCCAGGCCTACAAGGCCATGCGCGACCGCGGCGTCCCCTCCGGCATCGTCAAGTCTCCCGAGGAGATGCACCGCGACCCGCAGCTCAAGCACCGCGGCCACTACGCCCGGCTTGAGCACCCCACCATGGGCGCCCGCACCTACGACTCGCCCGCTTTCCGCCTTTCGAAGACCCCCGGCGGCCCCACCAAGGCCGCTCCCCTGCTCGGCGAGGACACCGAGCGCGTGCTCAAGGGCACGCTCGGGATCAGCGATGAGGAGTTCACGGAGCTGCTCGTAGAGGGTGCGCTGGAGTAAAGGGGGCGGAGCTCTCTAGCCCTCGGTTTCGCCTTCCGCGGTTTCCCCTTCGGTTTCGCCTTCGCCCTCACCCTCCACCGGCTCCTCAGCTGCGGGAGCCTCGCCCGGCAGCGGCGCGCCGTCTTCGATGATGAGCACCCCGATCATCGTGTCGGGATGCACATCGCACCAGAAGGCGTAGCGTCCCGGCGGCGGCGTGGTGAAGGTGAAGGTCTGCTGGATGATGCCCAGCTCCAGTGCCGTCCGCACCGCCGTCCCGCCGTCCTCGCAGCCCTCCAGGCAGCCTTCCAGCAGCGGCCCCTCGAGGTCCTCGCCCTGGTAGAAGATGATGTTGTGGGCGACGGAGTCGTCCTGGTTGTCCAGGGTCATCGTGAAGTCCACGCCGGGCGGCAGCGTGATCTCCTTGTGGCTGAAGTCACTCGCCTTGATCGTGATCGTGTCCAGGAATGGGCCGACTTCCCGGAGAATCGGACCCTCGCCCTCAGCGGTCGCCTCGCTCGCGAACAGGTTGAGCCCCGCCCCGATCGCGAAGCCGCCCACCAGCAGCGCACCGAACAGCGACAGGGTAGCGCCCATGCTGAAGCGCACCGAGGTGTCCTTCGTGTCGCGCACGACCTGCATGTCGAACGTCTGCGGCGAGCCCGCCACCACCTCGTCCGGATGCTGGCTGATCAGGTCGAGGATCGCCCGTTCCGTCTCCTCGAACGCCGCCAGGTCGTCCGCGGTCGACCACGTCGTCTCGACGATGACCTGGGAGGGGCCCTCTTCGGCCGTGGAGACGTTGATGCGGAGGTCCTCGAAGCCCGGTGAGGCGCGCAGGTCCTCGTGCGCGTTCTGGATCGCGTCGATGACGCCGTCCTCGCCGACAGCCGCCTCAAGCTGCCCCTCGGCGATGGCGAAGGTGATGACCTGGGTGCGGCGCGCCGGCGCGCGTGCGTGCTCTTCCTGCTCGCGCGCCTTCTGGCGCATGCGGCCGTCCTCGTAGGCCCAGCCGGCCACCGCGAACAGCGTGATCGCCGCCGAAGCGCCCAGCAACGGACCGCTCAGGCTGCGCTGGTCCTCGACCCGCGCCCACCAGACGAGCGTGGCCGTGAGCAGCATGATCGCGAGCCCCGCCACGAACGGCCAGACGCTCGGATCCGGCAGATGGACATCTGGCCCTACGTGGGCTTCGTGCTCGCTGCTCTCGTGCTCCAATGCCATCGTCCTTGTGGGCTACTTGATGATGTAGAGAACGGTGAAGAGGGCAATCCACACCACGTCGACGAAGTGCCAGTACATCGACGCGGCTTCCACCGCCTCGTGATTCTCTGAGGTGAACTGTCCGCCGAGCGCTCGCACCGTCACGACGGCGATGAAGAGCGCGCCGCCCGCCACGTGGGCGCCGTGGAAGCCGGTCAGCGTGTAGAAGGTCGTGCCGTAGATCGTGTCGTCGGCGCGGAAGTGCAGTTGCGAGTAGTCGTACAGCTGCGCCGCCAGGAAGATGACGCCCAGCGCCAGCGAGATGAACAGGCCCCAGAGCATGCCGGCCTGGTTGCCCTTCTGGATCTGCCAGACGGCGTACTGCATCGTGATCGAGCTGATGACGAGGATGCCGGTTGCGATCGCCGGCAGCACCACTTCAAGCTCGAGCTTCACGCCCTCGGCGATCTGGTCGGGCGTAAGGGCCGGCGGCCAGGCCGGCGCGTCCGCCCGCGCGATGAAGTAGGCCGCGAACAGTCCGCCGAAGAACATCACCTCGGAGGCGAGGAACAGGATGAACCCGAGCATCGAGTTCGTCATGCCTTGCCGTTCAGCCGTTCCGTGAGCAGCCATGACTAGTGCCCCTGCTCCTCATCCCCGTGCCGCGCGTCGAAGAGCGGGCGCTCGGAGCGCACCGGCGGCAGGCTGTCGAAGTTGTAGTCCGGTGGCGGCGAGGTTGTCGCCCACTCGAGCGTGTTCGCCTCCCATGGGTCGTCCGGCTGGTCCTTGGGCCGCATGAACGCCATCACTACCGCGATGAGGAAGGGGATCATGCTCACCGCGATGAGGAAGGCCCCGCCCGTCGAGAGCATGTTCAGGGCCTCCCAGCCGGCGCTGTCGGCGTAGACCGCGATGCGTCGCGGCATGCCGTCCAGCCCCAGCATGTGCATCGGGAAGAAGGCCACGTTGAAGCCCACGAACATGAGCACGAAGTGCAGCTTCCCGAGACGTTCGTTCAGCTGCCGCCCCCAGATCTTCGGGAACCAGTAGTAGAGGCCGCCGAAGACCGCGAACACCGAGCCTCCGAACAGCACGTAGTGGATGTGCGCCACCACGAAGTAGGTGTCGTGCAGGGCGAAGTCGACGGGCACGGCGGCGCTGTAGGTGCCGTTGATGCCACCGATCAGGAACATACTCACGAAGCCGATCGCGAACAGCATGGGCGTCGGGAACGAGATGGAGCCGCCCCAGAGCGTCCCCAGCCAGTTGAAGATCTTGACTCCCGTCGGCACGCCGATCATGAAGGTCATGAAGCCGAAGAAGGGGAGCAGCACCGAGCCCGTGGTGAACATGTGGTGCGCCCACACGCTGAAGCCCAGGCCGCCGATGCCGATCGTCGCGAAGACGAAGGCCTTGTAGCCAAAGAGCGGCTTGCGCGAGAAGACGGGCAGGATTTCGGAGACGATGCCCATGCCCGGCAGGATCATGATGTACACGGCCGGGTGCGAGTAGAACCAGAACACGTTCTGCCAGAGCACCACGTTGCCGCCGCCGTTCGGATCGAAGAACTGGCCGCCGTAGTTGCGGTCGATGAACAGCATCACGAGCGCTGCTGCCAGCACCGGCGTCGCCAGCAGCTGCAGGAGCGCCGTGACCAGCATCGTCCAGCAGAAGATCGGCATGCGGAACATCGTCATGCCGGGCGCCCGCATCCGGAACATCGTCACCAGGAAGTTGGCCGCGCCGATCGTGGAGGACATGCCCAGCACGATCACCGCGATGATCCACATGTCCATGCCCACGCCCGTCTGCTGCGCCAGCGGGCTGTAGGCCGTCCAGCCCCCGTCCGCCGCGCCGCCGTCGACGAGGAAGCCGGCGAACATGAGAATGCCCGCCGGAGGCAGCATCCAGAACGAGAGCGCGTTGATGCGCGGGAAGGCCATGTCGGCCGCGCCGATCTGGAGCGGCACGAGGTAGTTCCCGAAGCCCGCCCACACCGGAATGATGAACAGGAAGAGCATCGCCGAGGCGTGCATCGTGAAGATCTGGTTGTAGGCGTCGTTCCCGACGAAGGAGTTATCCGCCACCGCCAGCTGCGTCCGCACGAGCAGCGCGAGGATGCCGCCCACCGCGAAGAAGAAGAGCGTGAAGTACAGGTAGAGGATGCCCAACCGCTTGTGGTCGACCGTCATGATCCAGTCGAGCACGGCGGGCCGGTGGTAGCCGCTCAGCTGTGGTACTGCGACGGTTGCCATCGGGCCTCCTCAGTCTCCCTGCGTCCCCGAGGACGACACGAGTGCGGCGTCCCCGAGCTGGCGGGCTGCCTCGGCGGCCACCCAGGCATCGAATTCGTCCCGTTCCACCACCCGCACGATGAAGCGCATGAGGGCGTGGTTCGTGCCGCAGAGCTCGGCGCACTGCGCGCTGTAGTCGCCCGTGACCCGTGGGGTCACCGCGAACGAGTTCACGCGGCCGGGAATCAGATCGAGCTTGTAGAGGAAGTCCTTCACGTAGAACGAGTGGATCACGTCGTTCGAGATCAGGATGAATTCCACCTCTTCGTCCACCGGGAGGTAGAGGACTGGTCGTATCTCGTCGTCGGGGGTATCGATGGGCTGGAGCGTCCCGATGATGTTGATGCGGTCCTCTGGGTCCGCGTTCGGGTCCGTGTTCGTCCCCAGGTCGGCCATGCTGTAGGAGAACTGCCAGGAGAACTGGAAGCCCGTGATCTCGACCGTGAGTGCGTCTTCCTCAGCGGGGTCGTCGATGTCCACGAGGGTGATCATCGAGATGGTGAAGAGGGCAATCACGATGAGGACAGGCACGCCCACCATCGCGACTTCGATCTTCCCCCCTCCGTGGAACTGCGGAGGAAGCTCATCGCTCTGGCGCCGGTAACGGATCATCGCGTAGACGAGCGCCGCTCCCACGAGCACGAACACGACCAGACCCGCGATCGTCACGATCCAGAAGAGGTCGTTCATCTTGCGTGCTTCGTCGGTGATGCCGCCGGGCTGGATCGCCGAGGCGGTGCCGGTCGCCAGGAGGGCGAGAAGCGCTGCCGTAACAGTCGCTACCAACAGGCGTAGGCGGCGGCGAAGCGGCATGCCGAGCATCTCGCCTCCTCCTCGCCTCACCCTTCTGTGGTTGGTGGCACGAACGCTCTCGAAATCGCGCGTCGTGGGAGTTTGTGAATCGCGGCGCAAACCGATTTTGGTTGTACGCCGGGTCCCCCATGGTGTCAACTCAGCGCGCCCTCTTCGAAGCGTCCGGAACCCCCTTCCGGGGCGTGTCCGGCTGCGGCCGTCGGGAGCGGGCGGGAAGGTGATCAGCGGGCCTGTAAGCCGGATTCTGTGCCCTCCGGTGGGTTAGCCGGATGGCGGCGATCATCTATCTGGGCGCCCCATCGCTGCGACGCTCACGCGGCCTACCCGGGAGTTCGAACGGGCCGGGCGCCCTTCTCCCCTATTCGGCCTTGCTCCGGGCGGGGTTTGCACGGCTGCCCTGTCTCCAGGACACCGGTGCGCTCTTACCGCACCATTTCACCCTTACCCGCAGCACTGCGGGCGGTATGTTTCTGTTGCACTTTCCGTCGGCTTGCGCCGCCCAGGCGTTACCTGGCGCCCTTGCCCGGCGGAGTCCGGACTTTCCTCACCGCAACGCGAACGTCTTGGCGCGATCGCCCGGCCCACTGATCGCTTCCCAGCGTACGGCGGCGCCGCACCCGTGGCTAGCGCGAGCCCCGAGCCCGGTCCAGCGCCTCGTTGGCGAGCGCGTCCGCCCGCTTGTTCCGCGCTCGCGGGACGTGCCCCACCGTGTACGGCCCTACGGCCTCCAGCGCCTCCACCAGGGCCGCAAAGAGGGGCCGCAGGGCGGCGTTCTTCACCCGGTAGCGTCCTGCCAGCTGCTTCACGATGAGCTCGCTGTCGAGCCGCAGGTCGATGCTCGTCGCTCCCAGCTCGCGTGCGGCCCGCACCCCCGCGATGGCGGCGCGGTACTCGGCCACGTTGTTCGTGGTCCGTCCTATCGTCTCGCTCACGGACGCCAGCTCGTCCCCGCCCGCGCTCTGCACACTCGCGCCGATAGCGGCGGGACCGGGATTGCCGCGGCTCGCGCCGTCGGCGTAAACCGTCAGGCGCATCAGTGCCGCCTCAGGAGGCGCGCCTCCTCGCCGTCGACCTCGATCCGGTCCACCACCTCGCGCAGGAGCGACTGCCGCTCCTCCAGCGACAGCTCCTCCCAGCGGGCCAGAAGACGCTTCGTCGTCGCCTCCGCCTGCTCCTCCCGCTCTGCCTCCGAGCGCTCCGC
>DAOUID010000352.1:0-4482 GCA_034428315.1 Dehalococcoidia bacterium | reverse complement strand
GAGAGTCCCAGCTCCGCCCCGATGCGCCTCACCTCGTCCTTGAACAGGAAGCGCAGTGGCTCCACCAGCTCAAGGTCCATGCGCTCCGGCAGCCCGCCGACGTTGTGGTGGCTCTTGATGCGCGCCGACCCCGCCCCGTGCGAGGCGCTCTCGATGACGTCCGGGTAGAGCGTCCCCTGGCAGAGGAAGCGCGCCCCCTCGATCGTCTTCGCCTCCGCCTCGAACACCTCGATGAACGTGTTCCCGATGCGGATGCGCTTCGCTTCCGGGTTCGTCACCTCGGCCAGCGCCGAGAGGAAGCGGTCGCTCGCGTCGACGTGGCGCAGGTTCATGTGCAGGTTGCGCTGGAAGGTGTCGACCACCTCCTCCGCCTCCCGCGCCCGCAGCAGCCCGTTGTCGACGAAAATGCAGGTCAGCCGGTCGCCGATGGCGCGATGGACGAGCGTGGCCGCCACGGCGCTGTCGACGCCGCCGGAGAGGCCGCAGACCACCTGCCCCTCTCCCACCTGCGCCCGGATTGCTGCCACCGTCTCCTCGATGAAGTTGCCCGGCGTCCAGTCCGCCTCCGCCCCGCACACCCCGCGGACGTAGTTCGCGATCAGCTCGCCGCCCCGGGGCGTGTGCACCACCTCGGGGTGGAACTGTAGGCCGTAGTAGCCCCGCTCGACGTCCGCCATGACCGCGATCGGCGAGTTCTCCGAGATGGCCAGGGACGTGAACCCCGCCGGCAACTCCTCGATGCGGTCGCCGTGGCTCATCCAGACATCCAGCTCGGCGGGAAGACCCGCCAGCAGCGGGGCGCTCCCCGAAGCGGTGATCGTCGCGGGGCCGAACTCGCGCTCGCGTCCGGGCCCCACCTTGCCCCCGAGCTGGTCCGCCATGAGCTGCATCCCGTAGCAGATGCCCAGCACTGGCAGGCCGGAGTCGAACACCCAGTCAGCGGCCCGGGGCGCGTCCGGTTCGTACACGCTGTTCGGCCCGCCCGAGAGGACGAAGCCCCGCACGTCGAGGTGGTCGAGTACCGACGCGTTGGCGTCGTAGGGGATGACCTCGCAGTACGTGTTCAGCTCGCGAATGCGGCGCGCGATCAGCATGCTGTACTGCGAGCCGAAATCGACAACGACGATGGCGGCGTGGGGCGAGCGCGAGACGGTGGTGCTTTCCGCTTCGGTCAGGGTCTCGGCCAACTCTGCTCAGCGCTCCGTCATCGGAAGCTAGCAAAACTGTATAGTCTGGTCAACGATTTCATGGCCCTCCCTGCCGCTTCTGAACCTTCCCCGGAATCGATCGCCCAGGCCGTGGCCGCTCTGCGCGCTGGCGGACTCGCCACCCTCGCCACCGACACCGTCTACGGTGTGGCCGCCGACATCCGCCGCGACGACGCCGTGCGCGCCCTCTACGAGGCCAAGCGCAAGAGCGCCGAGGAGCCCCTCCAGCTCCTCTTCCCCCCCGACCGGGATGCCCTTGCCCCCTTCGCCCGCCTCAGCCGTGACGCCTCCCGGCTCATCGACGCCCTCGGCCCCGGCCCCTGGACCATCATCACGCCCGCCGCCGAAGGCTGGTCGAGCCCCGCCCTCGCGGGCGGTGCGACGGTCGGGGTACGCATGCCCCCCGTCGCCACCCTCCAGGCCGTCCTCGCGGAGCTTGGAGCGCCCGTCGCCGCCTCCAGCGCCAACCGCCACGGCGACCCCAGCCCCACTACCTGCGCCGAGGCCCTCGACTCCCTGGGCCCGTACTGCGCCGTCGCCATCGACGACGGCCCCACCTCCCACGGCCTCGATTCGAGCGTCATCGACTGCAGCGTCTCCCCTCCCCGTATCCTTCGCGAGGGCGCGCTGCCGGCGGACACGATCGCCGGGCACCTCGGTCTCGCCGGGATCGAGGTCGTGCGCCGCGCGGGGGTGCAGGGATGACCGAAGGCATCGGCAAGCAGACGGTTCGCGATATCGATGTTGCCGGGGAGCTCGTCCTCCTGCGCGCCGACCTCAACGTCCCCCTTGAGGACGGCGCCGTCGCCGACGACACCCGCATCCGCGAGTCCCTGCCGACGATCCAGTACCTGGTCGAGAACGGAGCCTCCGTGCTCGTTTGCTCGCACCTCGGCCGCCCGAAGGGCGAGCGCAACCCCGACCTCAGCCTCGCTCCCGTTGCCGAGCGCCTCGCCGAGCGCCTCGGCCAGCCCGTCGCCTTCGCCGAGGACTGCATCGGCCCGCCTGCCATCGAGGCTGCGAAGGGGCTCGGTCGGGGCGAGGTGGCCCTGCTCGAAAACCTGCGCTTCCACCCTGGGGAGGAGGCCAACGACCGAGTCTTCGCCGCCACGCTCGGCACGCTCGCGCACGTGTATGTGAACGACGCCTTCGGCGCGGCCCACCGCGCACACGCCTCCACCGCCGGCGTTGCCGCCTTCCTCCCCGGCGTCGCCGGGCTGCTGCTGGAGAAGGAGGTGCGCTACCTCGGCTCGCTCGTGGCCGACCCGCCCCGTCCCTTCGCCGCGATTGTCGGAGGCGCCAAGGTCAGCACGAAGATCGCAGCCATCGACCACCTTCTCCCAAAGCTCGACCGGCTGCTCGTGGGCGGCGGCATGGCCAACACTTTCCTCAAGGCGAGCGGTGTCGACGTTGGGGCGTCCCTTGTCGAGGACGACCTCCTTGAGATGGCCCGCGACATCCTCGCCCGCGCCGGCGACGCGGGCGTGACGGTCGGCCTGCCCGTGGACGCTGTCGTCGCCACCAAGCTCTCACACGATGCGCAGGCTGAGACGGTGCCCATCGACGCCTTCCCGCCCGACCGCATGATTCTCGACGTCGGCCCCGCCACCCTCGCCGCCTTCGAAGCGGCTCTCTCGGACTCCGCCGCCGTCGTCTGGAACGGCCCCCTTGGCGTGTTCGAAATCGAGCAGTTCGCCGGCGGCTCCTTCGGCCTCGCCCGTGTCCTCGCCGATCTAGACGCTACAACCGTCGTCGGCGGCGGCGAGACCGCCGCCGTCGTCGCCCGCTCCGGCCTCGCCGAGCGCTTCACGCACGTCTCGACCGGGGGCGGCGCCTCCCTTGAGATGCTCGAAGGGCGCGAGCTGCCCGGCGTCGCCGCCCTGCTCGACGCGTAACTTTCGCCCCTCGCTCGCCGCGCCCGTAAGATCGCGGCATGGACCTCGAACTTGCCGCGAAGCTGCAGCAGCCTGCCGAATCCAAGGTCGTCCTCTGCGTGCTCGATGGCCTCGGAGGCCTCGCCCGCGCCGAGACGGAGCGGAGCGAGCTGGAGCAGTCCGATACCCCCAACCTCGACCGCCTCACCGAGACCTCCGACGTGGGCCTGACCATTCCTGTCGGGCTGGGCATTACGCCCGGCAGCGGCCCCGGCCACCTCTCCCTCTTCGGCTACGACCCCTACCGCTTCGACATCGGTCGCGGCGTCCTCGAAGCGGTCGGCATCGACTTCGAGCTTGGCCCCGACGATGTCGCCGCGCGCGGCAACCTCTGCACGCTCGACGCCGACGGCAACCTCAGCGACCGCCGCGCCGGGCGCATCGCCAGCGAGAAGTCCGCGGCCATCGTCGAACGCCTGCGCGCTATCGAGCTCGACGGCGCCGAGCTCTTCGTCGAGCCCGTCCGCGAGCACCGCTTCGTCCTCGTCCTGCGCGCCCCCGGCCTCGGCGAGGATGTCACCACCACCGACCCGCAGCGCGAGGGCGTCCCGCCCATTCCGGCCGAGGGCGCCGACCCCGCCGGCGAGCGCACCGCCGCACTCGTCAACGAGTTCGTGGCGAAGGCGGGCGAGCTGCTCGCTGAAGAGGAGGAGGCCAACGGCCTCACCCTCCGGGGCTTCGCGAAATACCCCTCCCTCCCCCAGCTCGAGGACGTGTGGGGCCTGCGCGCCGCCGCTCTTGCCGTCTACCCGATGTATCGCGGCCTGGCCAAGCTTGCCGGGATGCGCGCGCTCGCCTGCCCCGGGGGCATGGAGGAGCAGCTCGCCGTGGCCCGCGAGCGCTGGGATGAGTTTGACTACTTCCCCTTCAATCGTGCTAGTTACGTCCATTGATTGCTGGTATTCTTGCGTAGTATATTTTCCACATAATGTCTAGGTAAGTGCACGATGGTATTTTACGGAGAGAAACCGGAATAATTCGCGCATGCGCAAACAGTGTGTACCAGGCCCTCTCCCCACTTTTGGAAGGGGCCTGGGTACGAGGCTAGTCCTCTACATGAATTACAAGAGGGCACCCCCAGGTGTGATTACACCTCCTTTCCTGCATTCCCAAGTTTCAATCAGGAAGAGTGTCCTCTATTACTGGAGGGCCAATCCCTATATTAGATTTGCATGTTAGTGTACACGTATATTCTACTAGCTAGCTAATCCTAGCACCAGGTGCTACATGTATATACATGGGAGGTGTAGTTAGCTCCAACTTCTACATAGCTAAATCAATTGTTTGTTGTGTTCCCATATATATTCAGCACCAGGTGCCTAAAGCATACATGCTCAGTG
>DAOUID010000351.1:0-1698 GCA_034428315.1 Dehalococcoidia bacterium | reverse complement strand
GAGTCGAGGCGGGCGAGGACGGGCATGTACCAGAGCTCGGGGGCGAGGGTGACGAAGGTCTTACGGCCATCCAGCACCCAGCCGCCCTCGACGGGGGTCGCGGTGGTCTCGGGGATGCCGCCGCCGGCGGGGCTGCCGAGCCCCTCCTCGGTGGCGGCGGTGTTCACGAGGCGCCCCTCCATGACGGCGCCCCGACAGAGCTCGTCGAACCACTCGGGTGGGTAGAGGTGCGACTCGCGCTCGGCGCCGAAGCGGATGAGGTGCATGTTGAGGGAGAGGGCGGTGGAGCCGTCGCCCCGCGCGAGCGCCTCCTGAACGCGCACGAATTGGGAGAGGGGAAGCTCGTAACCGCCGTGCGAGCGGGGCACGGTGAGCTTCATGAAGCCGGCTTCGCGCAGCTCGGCGAAGTTCTCGTGGGGGAAGGAGCCTTCGCGGTCGTGTTGGGCTGCGCGCTCGGCGAAACGCTCGGCGAGGGAGGCGGCAAGGGCGACCCAGTCGCGCTCGGACATGGGCCGCAGTCTAGCGGCTCGCCCGTGGGAGAGCGTCACGTCGCTATAGTCACGGCGCAGGCAGAAGCCGAGGGACTTCGGGACGTTCGAGCCGCCGACGGAGGAGTGAGGTGAGCAGGACGATTGCCTTCCACCTGGTTGTCCTCGCGTTCGGGCCGGGGCTCCTCGGGGCCTGCGCCAGTAACTCCAACTCCGGGGAGTGGGTGAGCTGGGCAGGCAAGGAGATCCACATCCCCGGCGGGTACGAACTGGGCGAGATCGGTTTCAGCAGGCAGCGGTACGACGAAGACGGCCAGCACACGCATAGAGGCCCTCCCTACACCTGGGCGGAGATCGTGGAGTCCGCTACGGGCGATGTCGTGGGCCTCTTGATCTGTGAACAGTTCAGTTGCATGAGGCGCCCGCTGAGCTTCTTCAGTGAGGATCCTGTCTACGACGGCGTCATGCAGCAGATTGTCGAGGGCGCCCGCGGGCCATTCGACGACTGCGACCCACTCAAGGAGCGCTGCGAAGAGGAGTGAGGTCGCCCGCAATCCAGGGGCTTGCCCGTCAGAGGCGGGCAGATTGCTATACTCAACCTTCTCCGCCCGACCTGGCATGGAGCAGCGCCTTGGAAGAGCCAAAGCTCGTTTCACAACGAATCATCGAAAACGTCGAGAAGGTCATCGTGGGCAAGGATCGCGAGCTGCGGCTGGCGATCACGGCCTTGCTGTGCGGGGGCCACATGCTCGTGGAGGACGTGCCCGGGGTAGGCAAGACGATGCTCGCCCGCGCCCTGGCGCTCTCCACGGGCTGCAGCTTCAAGCGCATCCAGTTCACGCCCGACCTGCTTCCGAGCGACGTGACGGGCGTGTCGATCTTCAACCAGAAGTCCGGGGACTTCGAGTTCCGCGAGGGGCCCATCGTGGCCCAGATCGTCCTGGCCGACGAGATCAACCGGGCGACGCCGAAGACGCAGTCGGCGCTGCTGGAGGCGATGGAAGAGCGGCAGGTGACCATCGAGGGCGTCACCCACGGGCTGCCCCGGCCGTTCACCGTGATGGCGACGCAGAACCCGATCGAGTACGAGGGCACCTTCCCGCTGCCCGAAGCGCAGTTGGACCGCTTCCTGATGCGCATCCACCTGGGCTACCCCGAATCGCACGACGAGATCGCCGTGCTCGAGGGGCAGCAGACGGCCCACCCGATC
>DAOUID010000350.1:0-4567 GCA_034428315.1 Dehalococcoidia bacterium | reverse complement strand
GGCTCAGGCGCCCAGCTCGATGTAGCGCTCGACGACCCAGCGGAGGGCGTCGGAGGCGGTCACCACGCGGAAGCCCTGGGCGGTGTCCATGGGCACGTGGCGGAAGCCGCCGTCGGCCATCTTGTGGAGGGCGACGGCGATCGTCTCGTTCTCGCGAACGACGACGGGGTCGGTGGTCATGTACTCGGCAACGGGGGCGTCCAGGGCGCCAGGGCGGCCGGCGACTTTCTTGAGCACATCTCGCTCGGTGAAGATGCCGGAGAGCGAGGCGCCATCGACGACAAGCACGGCGCCGCCCTTGTTCTCGACGAGCAAGTTGACGGCCTCACGGACCGTCTGGGTGGGGGCGAGGGCGGGGGGCCGGAGGAGGCGAAGGGACGTCAGGGGGGCGCTGAAGGGGCTCTCGCTCAGGGCCTGCTCGGGCTCGGGGATATCGACGCTGCGCAGGGGCTGGAGGCAGTTCTCGCAGCGATCAACGCCCGCGATGTTCTCCTCCCCGCAATAGGGACAGGTCACCAGTTCGCTTCCAGGTGTTCCGGTCATGGCGCCTCCCACGGGCCAGCCAGGTGCTAGAGCACGCTCCACGTTTCGGGGCCGGCGATGAGGTCCTCGATAGCGGGTTCGGGCGAGAGGCGTGAGACGTCGATCTGATCCTGCACCAGCCCGTCGTAGGTCTCCCGCTCGATCTGCCGGAAGATGCCAAGGGGCACGGGGAAGTCGGGGTAATCCATGCCGCTCAGGATCATGGGCAGGGCAATGTCGTCGCGGCCGGTGTCGTGCTCCAGCAGCTCGTCATCGCTCATGGGGTTCTCGACGGTCTCGGGCTGGAAGCCGTTGAGTCGAATGCCGTGCTCGAGGTGCTTGCCGTAGCGGAGCGGCTTTCCGTGCTCCAGGTAGACCATGCGGTCCTGGCGGACGTCCTTGTCGGCGAAGGAGGCAAAGGCGCCGTCGTTGTAGATGTTGCAGTTCTGGAAGACCTCGACGAAGGCTGCGCCCTTGTGCTGGGCGGCCGTCGCGAGCGTGGACTCGAGGTGCTTCGTGTCGCGGTCGACGGAGCGGGCGACGAAGGTCGCGCCCGCGGCGAGGGCCATCTTGATGGGGTCGAGGGGATTCTCGGTCGTGCCCATGGGAGCGGACTTGGTCACCTTGCCGATGGGGGAGGTGGGCGAGTACTGGCCCTTGGTGAGGCCGTAGATGCGATTGTTGAAGAGCACGACCGTGACATCGACGTTGCGGCGGAGGAGGTGCATAAGGTGGTTGCCGCCGATGCTGAGGCCGTCGCCATCGCCCGTGATGACGAAGACGGTAAGCTCGGGTCGGGCGGTCTTGAGGCCGGTGGCGATGGCGGGGGCGCGGCCGTGGATCGTGTGGAAGCCGTAAGTGTTGACGTAGTAGGGGAAGCGGCTGGAGCAGCCAATCCCGCTGACGAAAACGATCTCCTCACGGGGAATGCGAAGCCCAGGCAGGGTCTTCTGCATCTGGGCGAGGATGGAGTAATCCCCGCAGCCCGGGCACCAGCGGACTTCCTGGTCGGAAACGAAGTCCTTCCGCGTAAGGAGAGGGATCTCCTCGTCCATCGCTCCGTTGGTACTAGCTGCCGTCACTGGATAGCCTCCCGCGGCGAAGGTCGCCGCTAGAACTCGAACTCGAAGGGGCCGGAGAGCCCGAGGACCTCATCGATCTTCCCGGAGATCTCGACGATCTTGAAGGGCTGGCCCGCGATCTTGTTGAAGGGGATCGCGTCGACGAGGAACTGCGCCCGGACGAGCACAGAGAGCTGCCCATTGTTCAGCTCGGGCACCATCACCTTGTCGTAGCGCGAGAGAACCTCGCCGAGGTTGGCGGGGAAGGGGTTGAGGTGGCGGAGATGGGCGGATGCGACGGACTTGCCCTCGGCACGCGCCCGCTCGCCGGCGCTCGTGATGGCGCCGTAGGTGCCGCCCCAGCCGAGGAGGAGCAGATCGCCCTCCTGTGGACCGGTCACCTCGAGGTCGGGGATGTCGTTGACGACCTTGGCCACGCGCTCGGCACGGGTGAGGGTCATCTTGTGGTGGTTCCCCGGCTCGTAGTTGATGTCGCCCGTCTCGTACGACTTCTCGAGGCCGCCGACGCGGTGCTCGAGGCCGGCCTGGCCGGGGACGGCCCAGGGCCGGGCGAGGGTGTCGGGATCACGCTCGTAGGCGTGCGAGACGCGGCCGAGTTCGGCGTGGCTCCACTCGACGGGCGGGATCTCCGCCAGCTTGGGGATGAGCCAGGGCTGGGACCCGTTCGCGAGGTAGCCATCGCTGAGCATGATGACGGGCACCATGTACTTGAGGGCGATGCGGAAGGCCTCGATGGCGGTCCAGAAGCAATCGCCCGGGGTTGAGGGCGCGATGATGACGACGGGTGAGTCGCCGTTGCGGCCGTACATGGCCTGGAGCAGGTCGGCCTGCTCGGTCTTGGTGGGCATGCCCGTGCTGGGGCCCGCGCGCTGCACGTCGAGGATGACGAGGGGAAGCTCGGCCATGACGGCGAGGTTGAGCCCCTCGCTCTTGAGGGCGAGGCCGGGGCCGCTGGTGCCGGTGAGCGCCATCTGGCCCGCGTAGGAGGCGCCGATGGCCGCGCAGACCGCACTGATCTCGTCCTCCGCCTGCATCGTCTTGATGCCGAAGCGCTTGAAGCTGGCCAGCTCGTGCAGGACGTCCGATGCGGGCGTGATGGGGTAGCTGGCGTAGAAGAGCGGGAGCTCAGCGAGATGCGAGGCCGTCACGAAGCCGAGGGCCGTCGCCTCGTTGCCGCTGATGTGGCGGTAGACGCCGGGCGCGACGTCGGCGGGAGGCACTTCGTAGCGCTCGTGCACAAGCTCGCTGGTCTCGCCGAAAGCGTTGCCAGCGCGGAGGGCGCGCAGGTTCGCCTCGAGCACGACGGGGTTGCGTTGGAACTTGTCCGTGGCCCAGCGGACGACGGTGTCCAGCGGCCGGCTGAAGAGCCAGAGCACGAGCCCCAGGGCGTAGAAGTTGCGGGAGCGGAAGCGCTCCTTGGCGCCGAGCTCGAGACCGTCGAGGGCATTGGCGTTGTTCGTGGTGATGTCGAGGCGCAGGAGGCGGTAGGGGGCGAGGGAACCGTCCTCGAGGGGATTGCTGTCGTAGCCCGCCTTGCGCAGGTTGGTCTGGTTGAACTCGCCCTCGTCGACGATGAGGAGGCCGCCCGGGATGAGATCGCCGAGGTTGGTCTTGAGGGCGGCGGGGTTCATCGCCACGAGCGCGTCCGGGTTGTCACCCGGCGTATGGATGTCGTTACTCGAAAACGAGAGCTGGAAGCCCGAAACGCCGGGAAGGGAGCCGGTCGGGGCGCGGATTTCGGCGGGATAGTCGGGGAGGGTAGCGAGGTCGTTCCCGTAGACGGCGGTGGTGCGGGTGAACTGCGTCCCCGTGAGCTGCATGCCGTCGCCGGAGTCGCCGGCGAAGCGGATCGTGACGCGATCGCGCGTCGTGATGGCTTCAGAGAGCGGCGACTCGATTTCGGTTGTCATCCTGTGACTATCCCCCCTCCCGCCTGGCCACGACCTGGTGAGGACGCGGCGGCAGGTTGAGTACTTCTTCTGGAAACGACTCGGCGAAGTGCTGGAGCAACTCGCCCAGGCGAACGAGCCCGACGACGGCGCCATCCTCGACGACGGGCAGGGTGCGGTAGTTGGAGCGCTGCATGATGGCGATGGCATCGCCCACGGTGGTTGAGGAAGAAATGACGAACGGATCGCGGGTGAGCAGGTCGGGAGCGAGCGGCTGATCCCAGTCGAAGTCGCCGCTCATGCAGCGGGTGAGCACATCCCGTTCGGTGAAGATGCCGACGAGCTTCTCCTCCTCCATGGCCAGCACGCACGAGCGCGCCCCGCGGTGCATCCGCTGAACGGCGGTGCGAACGGAGGCGGTGGGAGGGAGAAACACTGGTTCCGCGAGTGGGAGCTCGCCCACGCGCTGGTCGATGAACTTCGCGAGCCGGGACCGATCCATCCGTTCCTGACTGCTTTCGCGGGCCGCTGGGGGTTGGCCCCCATGGCGGCGCTTGGCGCTGCCTACAGAGTGTAGCGCCTCTTGTCCTTATACACGTGAGCGCGCCCACCGACCACGGTTTCTCCTGCGTCTCGGGAGTACGTGCACGACGCCTACATTCCGGAGGCGGTGAGGGGTTACAATCCCGCCGCGCAAATCAGATACTGGGCCGAGGGGGCCAGGGATGAATATCCGGATCGTGGCAGTCGCCCGCCCCGTGGGAACGGCGGGCGAGGAGATCGCCCAACTGACGGCGGAGAAGCTGGGCTTCCGCTTTTACGACTACCAGGTGGTGCAGACAGCCGCCCAGGAAGCGGGCGTCTCGCCGGAGACCGTGAGCGAGGCGGAGCACACGCCCTCGCTGCTGACCCCCCCCCCCCCCCAGGATAAGGGAAAATCTTTTGACATCAGATCTATCCATTTTAGGCAATTTTGAACAACTTTGGTTTTTGCAGCAGAAAAGCACCCCTTTCCCCCAACGGCTCTGCCCGCTCCCAGCGCGCCGCCCGGCCCAAATCCCAAGTATAGCCGGG
>DAOUID010000349.1:0-4665 GCA_034428315.1 Dehalococcoidia bacterium | reverse complement strand
CTCCTCTTCGATCGCCTTGTTCAGGTCGCGAAGCTCGAGCAGCGTCATGCCCTTGATGATGTCCAGGGCTTCTTCGATCTTGGTGGCCATTGCAGTTCCCCTTCGGTTGGTTGTGTGACGTTTCTGGCAGGCGGCGCCGCTAGGCGGCTTCGCCCTCTTCGAGCTGGTTGGCGCGCGCCTCGACGAGGCCGTTGAAGTCGCGCAGCGTGGCCTGCAGCAGGCCCGCCAGGTTCTGGACCGGCGATCGCAGCTTGCCCGCGATCTGGGCGATGAGCTCATCCCGCGGAGGCGTCTTCGAGAGCTCCTCCACTTCGGCGGGGCTCAGGACGCGCCCTTCGAGCCAGCCGCCGTGGATCGGCAGGTCGATCCGCGCTTCCCGCAGGTACTCCATGAGCAGCCGCGCGGGCTCGACCGGATCGCCATAGCCGAGCGTCAGCGTCGTCGGGCCCTGCAGCAGGTCCGCCATCTCCGGGCGGCCCGCCTCCTCGGCAGCCAGCTTCGTGAGCGAGTTCTTGACGACGCGCACGCGCACGTCGTCGGAACGCAGGGCCCGGCGCAGCGCCTGGAAGGCCTGCACATCGAGCCCGCTGTGGTCGCTGCCGATCGCGACCTCCGCGCGCTCCAGGTCCTGCTTGATATCGGCGACGAGCGCCACCTTCTTCGCGGCAGGCACGAACGAAACTCCAGTCCAGCGTTGGGGAGAGAGGAATGCGAGTGGCGCGCAGGAAAGGCGCTCGCCTCGCGCATCGCCTCGGCAGGCGCCGCTTGCGGCTTATCCCCGGGGGGACCTGCGGTCTCCGGCAATCGCTTGCGCGCCCAAGCGTACGACGGCCCCGGGATACGGGGAAGCGTCCCTACGGCCCGCCCGGCAGCGCCCTTGCCACGCCCGTGATCTGCTCTTCCGCAAGGTGGTCGGTCGACCCGGCAGCCACGAGCGCCAGCTTCCCGTTCACTTCGTCGAGCTTCGTCACGGAGCAGTTCCCGAGCTTCACCGGCACCACCCGGTCGTTGCGGATGGCCTCGCCGATGCCCACGCCGATGGCGATGTAGTGGCTCACCACCACCACGTCGCCGGCCCCGCTGCCCATCTCGATCAGGGTGTCGACGACGCGCTGGCGCCAGTCCTGCAGCGTCTCGTCCTGGTCGCTCCAGTTGCCTTCCATGAAGGGCCCGATGAACGCCTGGCGCTCCTCCGCCGTCACCGACGGGTCGAAGACCTCCGCGACCTCGTCGCGAACCTCCGCCTCCAGCCCGAGCGCCTCCGCGATCGGCTCCGCCGTCTCCCGCGTGCGCCGCAGCGGCGACACCACGAGCCGCGAGGGCGTCAGGTGGCCGAGCGCGCGCGCCGTGATCTTCGCCTGCTCGTGCCCGAGGGGCGCCAGCCCCGGGTCGAGGTCGTCGAGCCCCGCGGCCGCCAGTCCGTGTCGGATCAGGTAGAGCGTCACGCCGCGCTCAGGACCCGTCGCCGCTGAAGAACAGGTCTTCCACCTCGTCGGAGAGGGGGACGTTCATCAGCCGGGCGCGCTGCAGCGCCTCCCAGTAGTAGCGGTAGGTCGCGCGGTCGTGCAGGTCCCCCTCGTGCTGGATCGGGCCCCAGTCGGCCTCGAAGGCCTTGAGCATGATCGCCTGCCCCAGCTCCACCTCGGGCGTGCCCGGCGCCATCGCCCGCGTGATCGGTTCGATCTGCGCCGGGTAGATCGACCACTGCCGCATAAACCCGAACTCCTCACGGGCCCGTCGTGCGTCGCCGTAGATGACATCCTGGTCGCGCAGCTCCAGCGTCACGTTGTGCGCCGGCACGACGCCGTGCGCCAGCGCCGCCGCCACCACGTTGCCCTTCGCCCGCCGGATGAGCTGGTGCTCGAACTGGCCCGGCGAGCGCATCGCCGAGGCGGGAATCGTGCCGTGGTGCGCGGAAACGAAGTCCATCAGCCCGAAGTCGAGCACCTGTACGTTCGGCAGCGCCGCCAGCTCCCAGCAGTCGTGCAGCGCCCCGTGCGTCTCGATGAGGATGTGGACGGGAATCTCGCGGTCCACCCCCGCCTTCTGCGTGCGCTCGCGGATGTACTCGATCATCTCCGCGCCCTGGCTCGCCTCCGTGCACTTGGGGATCGTCAGGTAGGCCACGCGCTCCGCCGCCTCCCCCACGACGATGTCGGCATCCGCCTTCCAGTGCTCGTGCGTGTAGTCGTGGATGCGGACGCCGGCCATGTTGTGCGTGTTGGTGGGGCTGTTCTGCATGCGCGCGGCCATCTGCGCGTGCTCTTTCTCCTCGCCCGTGGGCGCCCCGTCCTCGAGGTCCATGGTGATGTCGAAGACGCCGCCCATCTCGTTCTGCAGCTCGAACGCCTTTCCGATGCGCTGCTCCGTCCCCGCGAAGTGCTCGCAGGACGGGATCACGGGCATCGGCGGCTCGCCTTCGAAGAGCGCCTCGTTCGGATGTCGGGGCATGAAACGCCTCCCTGACGCTGGTAGTGGGTAGTCGGCTATCCCAGAGTGCGCGAGCCAGTATCGGCCCTCACCGCCCCACGGTCACGCCGGGGCCGAGCTACCCTGTGCTGGGCCACTCCTGAAGACGCTCGATGTAGTAGTTGGCGAGAGAGAACGCCATCAGCCGACGGCGGTGGCTGTCATCTTCCGCGGATGTGCCCGGGTGGGGGCCACTGCTGTGAAGGACTTCGAAGAAGCTCCTTAGCAAGTCGGATTCCTCCTCGCTCAAGAAACCACACTTCGCAAGCCACTTGCGGGCCTCTCCCCGGGTGGGAGCTGTCCCATCCCCCTCGAACAGTCGCTGGGCAATCGCGTCGCACAACCCCTCAAGGAACGGGCGAATCTGACCGTTTGCAGACTCCCAGTTGCCCCTTGCTGCATTGTCCACGGCTTGGTCTAGATGGTTGCGGGCAACCGAAAGCCGTGAGCGTCAAGGCGGGACTCCAAGAGGCCCTGCTCCGTTGCGGGTTCAATCGATGGGGATAGGAACGGAACCACTCTGCCGTTGAGCAAGTCAGAGCCGTCCACTCTGAGTGCCCGCCTCAGTGTCTCCAAGAGCAGGTCACCGTGTTCCCAACGCGGACTTCTCTGAAGAGTCTCGTAGATGTCCTCGGCGACTTCGTTGATGACATCCCAAGTGCTCGCCACTTCCCCTTCGTAGTCTCCGTATGGCAAGCCATCACTGGTCCACAAGGAGTTGTAGCGCGTCTCACTCACGAGCGGGTGGAACACCTTGGACAGGCGGTCAGATTTGTTGGGCCCTTCGTAGCGCTCATCGAGGCCATGTTTGAAGAGCAGATCCCTAATCTCCGAGTTGGAGAAGCGCTCGCTCAGAACTTCCGTCAATGCGGAGAGAGTTCGTCGACCTAGCTCTCGCTGACCACTACTCATCCCTAGGTGCGCGAGCCAGTATCGGCCCTCACCGCCCCACGGTCACGCTGGCCCCCGCCCTGGGCTACCCCCACCCCGCCACTGCCTCCTCCACCGCCCCGTTGACCGCCTCCGCCGCCTCCCGCGGGACCGCATCCCCCAGCGCCTCGAGACGCGCCTCGATGTAGGCCCGCGCCGACTCCACGCTCGATACGTCGTCGCTCGCCGCCGCCTCCGCCACGAGCGCCTGCGCCAGGCCCCACGGGTCGGCGGCGATCGCCGCGCTGGCCGCGGCGAGATCGGCGAACGGCTCCGCGAGCATCCTCCGGAGCTGGGTGAGGCGTATCTCGTCGGTGGGCACGGGGCGCCTCCGCCGCGATGGCGGCTAGCGCGGGGGTTGCGCTTCCTGTCGGGGCGGCCGGATCTTGTTGTAGCAGGTGCTGCAGTAGACGGGACGGTCGCCTCGCGGCTGGAAGGGCACCTCCGTCATCTGGCCGCATTCGGCGCAGGCGGCGGGGTGCATCTGGCGCGGCGTCTTGCCGCCGAAGCTGGCGAAGTTGCCGTAGCGCACGTAGCCGTCCATCTCCTCCAGGGAGCTGCGGTTCGAGCGCCGTGCCTGGCGGCACTCGGGACAGCGCGAGGGCTCGTTCATCAGCCCCTTGTTCGCGTAGAACTCCTGCTCACCGGCGGTGAAGGTGAAGCTGTTGCTGCAATCGCGGCAGACGATCTGCTTGTCGGCGTAGGCCAAGGGCTCAGGGCTCCTTCCCCGTGGGTGTTGAACCAGTGTACCAGCCGCCCCGCTACGGATAGCGCAGGCGCAGGCTCCTACGGGAAGTGGCGGTAGATGTCACGCCTGTGCAGGAAACGCACCAGGATGGCCGTGTCGCCGTCGACGACGATGCCAAGGCGGTAGTCGCCGACCCTGATTCGATAGTGGTTTGCGTAGCCCCGCATGCTGACCACGCCGGGGACACTCGCAACAGACGGCGCTCGTTGCAGTTGCTCGACTATCCCCTCGACCCTTCGACGCAGGTCGGAGTTGCGTTCTCGTCGCAGGTCCCGACCAAACGAGGTTCTGTACCTAATCTCCATCCCGGTCTCTCAGGATGTCCACGACCTCCTGTGAGTCCATGAAGGGCGTCTTCATCCCTTCGGCGATGGCGCGCGCGAACGCGGCGTCCTCCTCCTCCTCGCTCTGGAAAACCTCGTCTTCCAGCGTCAGGAGAACCTCAGCCCCCTCTTCGAGATCAACCTCGTCCAGCGGCTCGAACCGTCCCCCCCGGAACCGTGCCCTGACAGATTTGA
>DAOUID010000348.1:0-8068 GCA_034428315.1 Dehalococcoidia bacterium | reverse complement strand
CACGCGAATAGGCAGGCTGCAGGGACTTGCGAAAGCGGAAGTGGTCGGCCCCGTCGAGGGAGGGGAGGATTCCGGACGCGCCATAGACCTTCTCGAACTCCTGGAGGTAGTCCTTGGCCCTCAGGTACGTGCGCCCGTGCCGGTGCGCCCAGCGGTTGGTTTCGGGACCGGCGAGGAAGGTCATGGTGTCCAGGAACGGGGGGTTGAGCCTGAACACCGGGCCGTACTTCTCTGCGAGTTCGGCGAAGAACGCCGGCAGGTTCCCGCTCCAGAGGCGCCGGTTGAACATCACCTTGCGCAGCGGAACCGTGGGGATCTCCTTGGTCAGCGTGGCGCGCCGCAGCAGCGGGCCGGCCAGGTTGTTGGCGACCGCATCGGAGATCGCACGGCCGATCAGATCCATCCTGCAGATGAGCTCGACGCGCTCCTCGTGCTCTTCCTCGATGGGGAAGACGAAGCGGAGGACGTCGCACGTGTTCGCGAGCGCGATGATGATGACATCCCGCGGGTCGGGGATCTCGTTGTTGTAGAGCACGTTGCTGATCCGCGTCGTCACGAACTCAGTCGAGCCGTTCGGGGACCCGCCTGCTTCCGCGCGCTGCCAGGCGATGCGCGACAGCGTCCAGAATTCGCCGTCGTGGTACTGGAGGATCTGCAGCGCCACCAGACGATCCAGGGTCACATCGATGATCGACTCCGCATGGGGCGCAAGGCGCTCGATCCAATACTGGGCGTTCTGCTGGGCGGGTTCGTCGGCGATTTCCCGCAGGATGTCGTCGAGGGCGGCATCTCCCGTGGGGGTCTTGTCCAGGAGGATGAGCGAGTCCATATCCGTGTCGATGCGGGAGATGAGGGACAGTTCCGCGAGCACGGCCCCGACAATCGCGCAGTTCAGATCCCAGCCGGGAACCTGGCGGAAGTAGCCGCTGTCCTCGTTGAGGAGCATCAGGAGGAGTTCATCGGGCAGGGTGAGCGTCCTGGTGGTCGGTTCTGCTGTCGCGGTTGTCATAAGCCCCAGTCCAAATTCCCGATTGCGACGCGCTGGGTCGGCCAGAATTGCCGCAGTCAACCTCTTGCTAGTGTAGCTCACGGCGTGCGCTGGAGGGCAATGAGTCCGCGGGAAAATAGCGTGAGCGAGCACACGAGGAGGCCCATCGAGAGATGAGCGGAGGAGGCGAGTCTCGTATTCTGGATGGAGGCCCTGGCCCGGAGAACGCAGGTCTCGAGACGTGGCCGGTTCAGGGGGAGGAGCAATGCCGACGGAGCTGCGAGCGCACGCCAACGCCACCTTGCCTCCTCCCTTTCCCGAGGGCTGGTACTTCGTCGAGACCCGCAAGGCAATCGAGAAAGCCGGGCTCATCGAGAAGACCTGGATGGGCGAGCGGATCGTCGCCTGGTGTGATGACGCCGGGCGCGTCTGCGTGGCCGAGTCTGTCTGCCCGCACCTCGGCTCCGACCTCGGCCCCGAGGCCGGCGGGCGCGTCTGCGAGGGCAGGCTGGTGTGCCCCTTCCACGGCTTCGAGTTCGATGCCACGGGCCAGTGCGTCGCCACTCCCTTCGCCGCGCCGCCCCGCTCGGCGAGACTCCGCGCGTTCGAGACGCACGAAATTGGAGGCATGATCTTCGCCTGGTGGGGGATGGGGGGACGGGAGCCCCAGTGGAGCCTCCCCGAAGACAAGCTCGACCAGGAAGGCTGGAGCGACCTCTACGTCCAGAGCCTCCGTTTCCCCGGTCATCCCCAGGAGACCACGGAGAACTCCGTGGATGTCGCCCATCTGCGCTACGTCCACGGCTACGGCAACGTTGATCGCACCCACCCCGTTGGAGTCGACGGCCACCTGCTCGTGAGCCGCTGGGACTTCAGGACCGTCCGCAAGATTGCCAGATTCGGCAAGCTCACCCTCGATTGCTCCGCCCACACGCGCGTCTTTGGGCTCGGCTACTCCTACGTGGAGGTCCGGGAGCACTCGATCCCCATGGACATGCGCCTCTGGATCCTGGCAACGCCCGTCGACGGGACGGTCATCGACCTCTGGATGCCCACCCAGATGCGCCCTGTGCGGAATCCCAAGCGGCGAGTCGCGGGCCTCTCATTCCTCCCCCACCACCTGCGCGCCGCCATCACGAACAGGTTCATGGCGGTCTACCAGCGGTCGGACGTCCTTCAGGACGTGACGATCTGGACCCGCAAGCAGTATCGATCCCATCCCCGCCTCAACCGCGCCGATGGCGAGATCTCCCTGTTCCGGGACTACTGCGCCCAGTTCTACCCCGACCCCCACGAGGCGGACCGCGCCGGCTCCTGAGGCAGTCCGGGCGCACCTGCATCGACTACGCGGCGCCCTCCGGCCGCGCCTCCACCGTCACGGTCACGATGTCGAGGCCGTGATACTTCTGGTGGCCCACCTCGGAGGCGTAGTGCCAGAGCAGCCGGAACGACACCTCGTGCTCGTCGGGGACGGGGGGAAGATCACTGAGGTAGGAGAGGCGGTCTTCCATGTTCTCCCCTTCCAGGGCCGTCACGAACTCCATCTCCGCCTTCCTCCCGTCCATTCGCGCCCGTACCGCCAGCCGGCGGGAGGCGCCCTCCGTCTGCTGCACGAGGATGGCCAGCGTTTCCTCACCCGCCGAGGTCAGGCGCTCCGTCGAGGCGTCATCCCATCGCGCCCTTGCGGCGAAGGTCCGGAGGAACTGCTCAAGCGCCCCGTGGGCCTTCTCATCCAGCGCCACGTTGAGCTGGCTCTGTCGGGAACTCGTCAGCTCGAGGAAACCGACCATGACGACGGCGACGATGGTGCCTGCCGTCATCCCGTTGCCGAGCAGGACCTCGAGGAACCCGCCTTCGATCAGGTCGGGAAAGATCCACTGGTTCTGAAAGCCCGCGCCGACCCAGAACGACACTCCGACGACGGCGGCCTTCCGATGGTCGAGGCCGTCGCGGCCGATGAGCTGCATCCCCTGAACGAACAGCAGGGCGATGAGGACGGTGAGGTAGGCGGCGGCCACGGGGCCGGGGATGGCGACGACCAGGGCGGAGACCTTGGGGAAGAAGGCCACGACGATGAATGTCACGCCGATCACGACACCGACCCGTCGCGCTCCGATGCCGGTGACCTCCGCCATCGGCACGCTGGAGGAGTAGGTCGTGTTCGGCAGTGTCCCCAGGATCCCGGAGAGGAAGTTCCCCACGCCGTCCGCGTTGAGCGCCCCCTGGACGACCCGGAAGTCCGTGGCGCGTGGCCTTCGGCGGGAGACCCCCTGGATCGCGATGCTGTCGCCGATGGTTTCGACGGCCCCCACGACCGTCACGACGACGAAGGCCGGCAGCAGCGCCCAGAAGTCGATGCCGGGCGTCACGTCGATACCGGGGAAGGCGCCGACGGACACGCCAACCCAGGCCGCATCCGCCACCTGCTGAACGTCGTAGAGCCCGAAGGGAGCACCGACAGCGCATCCCACCACGATGCCGATGAGCGGCGCCCAGAGACGCCACGCGGGCGGGCCGCGGAGCACCAGGGCGGCGACCGCAACGAGCGTGGCGGCGGCCGCGATCGGAGCCGCCGCCGTCGATGTGTCCTCGGGTACGGCCGTCAGCGTGTCGAAGACGATCGGCATGACCGTGGCGGCGATCAGCAGGATCACCGTTCCCGAGACAACGGGCGTGAAGATGCGGCGCAGCAGCGAGAGCCGCGAGGCCAGCGCGAACTGAAAGAGCGACGACACGATGATGAGTGAGGCCATCATCGTGGGGCCTCCCTCGACCAGCGCCGCCACGCACACCGCGATGAAGGCGCCCGAGGTGCCCATGATGAGCACGTGCCCCGCTCCCACCCTCCCGACGCGGACCGCCTGCAGGATCGTGGTGAGGCCGCTCACGAGCAGCGCCGCGAAGACTCCCCACGTGATGTAGGAGTCCGGTTGGTCGGCAATGCGGGCCACGATGACGACCGTCAGGACCACTGGCGCGACGATGACGATCGCCGCCTGCAGCCCGGCGCCAAGCGTTACCGGGAGCGGCGGCTTCTCCTCCGGCTCGTACCGGACGTTGTCGTTTTCGGTGCTAACCAAGAGTCGTCACAATCCCGGGGCCACCTCTGGCCGGCGCCCGCCGGCGAGGGTCCACTTCACGATATGCGTGGGATGCTACCAAGTTGCGGGCGCGTGAATATATCGACAGCCGCAAACGACAGCCTGGTACCCCCGGCGGGACCGTACGGCGACTCTGCCGCCAAGGACGTGGTCGCTACGGTGGTGCGGGGCCAAGGAGCAGCCTATTCGTCGATTGGGGTGATAGTCAGCGTGTACGTGCCGCTCTCGTTGCCGACGTTTCGCACCTGGACAAAAAAGTCGGCAGACCTTGGTGCGGTCCAGACGATCTCCGGGCCCATCTCACCCTTCCTGCGGGAAATCCACTCCTCCGACCGGAGCCGCGGCAACTCCAGGTGTTCTTCAGACCGCAGGTCGATACCCGCCACATGCAGCCCCGGGTGAGCAACGCTGAGCCGATAGGTCTGTCCCTCCTCGGCCGGGAACCGGAAGCAGTCAACATCGAACCTGTAGTCCATGGTTCCCTCCACAACCTCCCCGACGGCTGCCGGTGAAGCAAGGAAAAGGTCGTCCGCGTGGTCGTCGGCAAAGCTGTCATCCGGAAACGCGTAGCGCCCACCGTGAATTCTGCGGTAGGTCTCCTTGAAGCTCTCTCTCCGGTCAACCGGGGCGTGCTTCAGAAACACCTCGTAGATGACCTCTTCGGTGATTCTGCGCAACAAGCCGAGTTCGCGTGTGTTGTGGCGCGTATACAATTCGTTCAGCGCGGCCGATACTGCCTCTTCGCCAATTGCATCGGACATGCTGTGTAGGAAGAATTGCCCCATCGTATAGTGGCACCCTGTCTCTTGCCTGACGAACCTCAGATTGAGTTGTCTGATGTTCACCACTTCTTCGTTGCTGCCCTCCAGACATCCAAACGTCTCTGCCAGACTTTCCTTGACCTCTGCCAGGCTTCGTATCCCGTGAGTGTCCATGTATATGGAAGTCAAGAAGTCGGCGGCGCCTTCCCTTAGCCACAACGGCCCGACGGTATAGAAGTGCGCGATCTCATGGACTATCGTTCTAATAGATACCTGATCGCCTCTTGCCAGGAATACCATGTCTCCGGTCTGCGTCGCGGACTGTTCAATACTGTGCCAACGGGGAGTAATAAACGAGACGATAAGGTCTCTCGTGGGAAAGGGAGCGCCCAGGAAGGATTCACTCGCCGAAACCGCGCCCTTTATCGTGCTCATTGCACGGTGTTGCGGTGGAGGGGGCGTATTACGAACAAGCCATATGCGAACTTCTCCGGCAAGAGGAAGGGTAATTGTGTCGGTCTCCAGGTAATGTTCCTTGAGGAGACCTTCGTACAGCCGGGGGTACAGGATTGCGGGGCGACGGAGCGTAGCGGCGAACGCGGCTTCACGATCATCGAGACCGTCCCTGAACCAGGACTCGCCGACCAGGGCCTGGAGGGCCTCTGGTGCGTTAATGACCATGCCAGTCAACGCGTTCAGCGTGATCCTGTGCAGGTCGCTGTCGCGACCATCGGAGAACCAGGAGAACCCCGCCAGGAGCCTCGCGAGGCTCGGGTCCCTGGTTGCGATAGCGAGGAGCCTGTATGTGGCCTCCAACTCATTCGGAGTGATGCTGTCCGTAAACCAGGCAGCATCAGCCAGGGTCCTGGCTGTCGGTACATCCGCTTCCGCCATGCTCGCCAGCGCTTCCAGTGCCCAGCTCGCATCCTGCGTCACGGCCTGTGCAGTAACAGGCCATCCCGCGACGCGGACCGCCAAGTCGACGTCCACCCTGGCGATGCGCCCCAGCCAGACAGGGACGGCTGCCTCGTGCTCGGTGATGCTGTCGTACAACCAGGGAAGCTCTGCGGTGATGGTCGTGAGGCGAGGGTCTATGAAGGCGAGCTGTTGCAGGTGCCAGAGGAGGTAGCTCTCCCTCGTTGAGACGCTATCGGCAAGCCAGGGCACGGTGGCGAGAGCCTTCGCGAAATGTGGATCGACGGAGGCGATCTCGGCAAGCTTGTGAACCACTCGCTGTTCTCCCTCGTTCAGCCACCCGGAGAACCAGGGAAGGTGCGCGAGCACTCGCGCTGCCGAGGGGTCTTGCGAGGCGAGGTCGCGCAGGGCCCTGAGGTGGTCCAGAGCCCAGCTGGTCACTGGGCGTCGCATCCACTCAGCGGAGGCCGCGGCCTCGCCGAGTGATGGATCAAGGATCCAGAGGGCCGTAAGGATCTCCGCAGCTTCAGAGGCAGGCCCCTCGGGCGGGTTTTCGAACCAGGGGGCAATCTCGGCCAGGCGCGCGGTAGCGCGCTCCTCCGGAGGAGGCAGCACCGGCAGGGTGACCGTGACATCCCCGAATCGGGAGCGGCCCGAACGGCTCAGGCTGTCCAGGTCAACGCGAATCGGGTCGACGCCGGCCCACGAGCCGCCCGCGGGACGGACGCTGATGTAGAGGATCCGAAGGTCCGAGACCCGCTGCCAGACCCAGACATCGACGCCCGCGACGCTGACGAGTCCGTGGCGATGCCTCCCCCGTCCCCTGGGTTCGGCCATTTCGGGCAACACGCTGTCGAACTCAGCCCAGGTAGCACTCTCGGGGCGCACGTTGATGGCTAGGACTCTAGGGTTGGATGTCCCCTGCCAAACCCGGATATCCACCTGCTGGGTCTGCGACTGGGCATGGCTGGGAGCCTCCGTGCCCAGGAGCGCCACAAGAGGAATCAGTACGGCGATGAGCCACTTCCGTCCGTGCAAACTCACTGCTGCTCCCCCTGCCTCACTCCGCCCCCTGCCACCGAACCGCCAAGCTCATACTCGTTCAGCCCGTCCTGGGGCTGCGTCCAGGGCAGGTTGTAACCGAGGCGTTCTGTTGGCTGCCGCGCATAATCGACACGGGCGGAAACGATAGTCGACTGAATCCCTAGAGATGTGAGGGCTAAGTGAGAGTGACGGCCCACCACGTGAAATTTCTGTCAGGCGCCCACATCGGGCTCCTACTCCTCGTCCGCTTCGGTCTCCCCCGGCGTCCAACTAACGGCCTCCTGGGGATGTCCGACCCTGGCGAACGAACTTGCCACTGGCGGCCGTGCGTCCAGACCTCGTTGGCAATGGAGCGAATACCCCCGGCAGGAATCGAACCTGCGCACATGGTTTAGGAAACCACTGCTCTATCCCCTGAGCTACGGGGGCCCGCCTGTATGAGAACGCGCTTTCGCCGGGCTGTCTAGCGACCCCGCTAGACCCTGACCTCGCTGAGGCCCCGCGCCGCGACGACCGGCGCCCCGGTGAGCCGCCGCACCTCGTCGACCGTGAAGCCGGGAGCGATCTCCCGCAGGGCGAAGTGCTCGCCCACGGGCTCGAAGAGGCCCAGGTTCGTCATGACGAGCGTGACCACCCCCGCTGCCGTCAGCGGCAGGGTGCAGTGCTCGAGCAGCCGGGGCCGGCCGTCGCGCGTCGTGTGGTCGAGCAGGAGGAACACCTGCTTCGCGCCCACGGCGAGGTCCATTGCCCCGCCGATGCCGCCGCCCTTGCGGCCGCTGATGCGCCAGTTCGCGAAATCGCCGTTGGCGGCCGCCTCGTAGGCGCCCAGGACGGCCACGTCCAGCAGCCCCCGGCGGATGATCGCGAAGGCGTCGGCGTGGTGCACGATCGAGGCGAGGGGCGTCAGCAGCACCGGTTGTGCCCCACCGTTCACGACATAAGGTGTCGCTTCCTCGATGGTGGCGTTGCGGCCATAGCCGATGACGCCGTTCTCGGAGTGCAGGATGACTGTGCGGTCCTCAGGCACGAAATCGGAGCAGCGCGTCGGCATCCCCACGCCGAGGTTCACCACCCACTCGTCCTGGAACTCGGCCGCCACCCTCGCCGCCATCAGGTCCCGGGTCAGTGGCTTGCCCGGGTCGCTCATGACCGCGGCGTCCCGCTGAACATGGCGAGCGGCGGCGCCTGCAGCATGCCGCCCGCCTCCGGGATGGACACCACCCGCTGCACGAAGATGCCGGGCGTATGGATCAGGTCCG